>NZ_JBEOZN010000031.1:0-78943 GCF_040298085.1 Streptosporangium sp. NPDC001681
AGCAGGATGTCAGGAGTTCGAATCTCCTAGGCTCCACCACCCTCACGGACACGAAAAAGCCCAGGTCAGGCATGGTTGCCGCAACCTGGGCTTTGATCTTCATTCGGCCTTCTTCCGCTCCCGTGCCCGTTGCGTGCCCGATCCCTTCGCCAGGACCACGGGCGATGCCGTCAAGGCGGCACAAGCGCCGCCGCTCCCGCGCTGCGCGTGCGGCCTGGGGGCCGATCCCGCGCGACTGCCGGGCTTGCGGGGTACGGGAAGCGGCGTCGGGCGGTGACGATCAGCAGGAACTGGTCAGCCGGCTCCTCAGATGGTTCGGCTGAGACCCATCACGTCAGGAGGGCGCGCCAGCGGTCGGCCGACTCGATCATGTCCAGGCTGACCCGCTCCAGGAACGCTGCTGTCTTGGCCAGCCGTTGCCCCACAGGGCTGTCGAGCCCGTAGGTCTCGGCCGCCGCCATCGTGGCCTGCACCGTATCGAGCGTCTGCCGCCTGCCGGTCACGATCGAGTGGTACCAGGCGTCGTCGTCGACCACGTAGATGTCGCGACGCCGCTGCGGATCGCGCTCGCGCCGGACGAACCCCTGCTCGACCAGGAAGTTCACGGCGACGGAGACGGAGGCCGGGCTGATCTTCAGCCTGTGGGTCAGCTCGGCCGCGGTGCGCCTGCCGTCCTCGGACAGCAACAGATCGAAGTGCACGCGCGCGCTCATCCTCGGCAGCCCCGTTCTGACCGCTACCTCGACGAGCTCCTCTTCCATCGTGCCGCCCGGCGGTCCGCCTGCGCGCGGGGGTGCCGGCGTGCCGCGCCGCGCCCGCTGGATCGTCGCCTGGTGTGCCTGCTGGGGCCGGTAGCCGCCGGGGCCGCCGTTGCGCCCGATCTCCCGGGTGATCGTCGAGGTCGGCCGGTCGAGCCGCCTGGCGATCTCGGCGTAGGAGAGCCCGTCGGCGAGTCCGGCCGCGATGCGCTCGCGGTCCTGCTGGGTCAATCGTCCTCCTGGCATGCCGCCAGTATTGCCTTCGCCATCATTCATTGCAACTCAGAATTGCATTCGAGGCCAACGTCATTGCATCAATTTAACGTCATTCACCTGGGGAAGTGCGTTTCTATTGATTGACTGAATTTCGAATGCAACGTAGCTTTCGAGTCAAGCCGAATGCATACTATCGCGAAACGAGGAACGACCATGAGTGAACCCCTCCACATCACCGAGAACACCGGAGCCCGGACGCCGCGGGCCTCCCGGCGAGTGGCGGTCACGGCGTTGGCGGCCACGCTGCTGGCCGGGGCGGCCACACCCGCGGCCGCCGCGGGTGTGGCCGTGCCGAAAGCCGCTGCCGGGCAGGACCGCCCGGAGCTGCAGAAGGCCATCCAGGAGTTCGTCGATGCCGGTTACGCCGGGGTGCAGATGCGCGTGAACGATCAGCGGGGCGAGTGGGTCGGCAGCGCCGGGGTGCGCAAGCTGGGCCAGAGCGCCAAACCGCCGACCAACGGCCACTTCCGGATCGGCAGCACTACCAAGACCTTCACCGCGACCCTGGTGCTGCAACTGGTGGCCGACGGCGAGATCGGGCTGGACAGCCCGGTGGCCGACTACCTGCCCAAGTTCAAGCTGGACCGGCAGATCACGGTGCGGATGCTGCTGCAGCACACCAGCGGGTTGTTCAACTTCACCGGCGAGTACTACGACGACGGGACGATCGTGCCGGGGATCCCCTGGGCGGGCCAGGAGTGGGTGGACAAGCGGTTCCACACCTACCAGGACGAGGAACTGGTACGGCTGGCGTTGTCCAAGCCGGCGAAGTTCGCGCCGGGGACGAACTGGAGCTACGCCAACACCAACTACGTGCTGGCCAAGCTGCTGATCGAGAAGGTCACCGGCCACTCCTACGCCACGGAGATGGAGCGGCGGATCCTGGGGCCGCTCAAGATGCGGCGCACTGTGGTGCCGGGCACCTCGCCGGAGATGCCCAGGCCATACGCCCACGCCTACTACCGGTATGAGGACGCCGGCCAGTGGAAGACGATCGACGTCACCCGCCAGAACCCCTCCTGGATCTCCGCCGCCGGTGAGATGATCTCGACCACCGAGGATCTTCAGACGTTCTTCTCCGCGCTGCAGGGCGGCAAGCTCCTGCCGGCCCCGCTGCTGGCCGAGATGCGCAAGCCGCACCCCAAGAGCAGCGGCCTCTTCGGCAGCTACGGCCTCGGGCTGTACGTGCAGGACCTGGGCCCGGGCTGCGTCGGCACCGTCTTCAACCACAACGGCAGCAACAACGGCTACGGGGCGCTGATCTACAGCACGCCCGACGGCAAGAAGACCATGGCCGCCTCGATCACCACCGGGGACGCCGCAACCGACCCGGCGCAGGTGTTCCCGAAGGCGCTGGACAAGCTCCTCAAGGAGGTGTTCTGCGGCGGGAAGGCCGCGGGCTGACGGGGCCGAGCCGGCCAGGCATTCCACACCAACTCCCGCCCCCTGGCGGTCGGCGATCCTGCCGGTCGCCGGGGATAGGGCGGGGAAGTAGAGCCGGATCATGAGCGCCGCAGGTTATCCGCGACTTCTGGACCATGCTCTACCAGACGATCGACGACTGACACCGCGCCCGCGCCTGGTACGCCCGCCCTCAACCCGCGACACCCGACGGTCAGCCCCTGGCGGCCGAACCATCGACGTTTCGACGAGCCGGTCTCCTGCCACGACGTCGCGTGCCCGTCGACGGGCACGGCAACATGGCGTCCGGGGCGTCGGTCTTGGTCTGCTGGTGGAGGAGCCGACCGGCGACCCGCTGGATCTGCCGGCCGATGGTCATCTCGGCGTTGTCGAGGTCGACGTCTTCCCGGACTTACGGCAGAAGGTCAGACCGTGCCCGCTGCGTGGCCCGCCGGGAGAGTGAAAGGAGGAGGTGGCAACCTGCGATCAGGCAGCCCCTGCGTTCTGCCGGGAAGCCAGCAGGCCATCAAGCTCGGCCTGTTGCTCGCTGCTGAAGGCACGCCTGGGGAGGAAGCCCGTGAACTGCCTACCTATGAAGAACAACCAGAAATCGGTGCCGGTCACGACCCGTTCGAACAGTGACCATCGCATCGTGGTGGTGGACTGGTCGGTTCGGCACTCGTACCCGTCGTCGGTCACCCGGAGCGTGGTCGGCACGCAGAGGTAGGCGAGCTGCCGCTTGCCGGTACGTCGGATCGACCAGGTCAACGTGAGCGGGAAGACGACTGCTCCAATGAGCATGGCGACGCCCATGTATGTGGCGTCGACCAGGATGCAGACAAGCCCTGACACAATCAGGACCGACGGCAACGCCAGATAGGCGATCTTGAGCTGCTGCCTGACGCCCTGTCCGAGCGCCCGCGCCACTTCGTCGGGAGTGGGCTCGTATCTGACTGTGAAGTCCACTATGCCGCCTTCGTCCGTGTGGTGACACATCATTCAGGGCTCTGCGCAGACTCGCAACGCCGTATCCGCATGATGAAGCCGATCTGGTGATCTCGTGGAGGTGGGCCAAGACGACCGGCCGGGCCATTAGCGGGCCATTAAGGGTGGTCAACAGGGGGCAGTCACGGTCACTCGCGGGGAGGTCGCCGCCCAGCTTGCGGCCCGTACGGCCGGAGATCGGACCGATTTGCAAGCAGTGTCAACGACGAAGATTCAGACGTCGTTGACACATGGACCCCGTTCGCAGAACTGCTTCCAATGACCTTGGGTTCTCGACTTCCGGTGCGAAACGCAGCACCGGCGAGGTATCCGCCGCGGTCCGAGCTCGCGGCCTACGTGACGCTGATGGGCGCGAGAAACCTGATCGTCGGCTCACCACACTTGCCGGCCATGACGGCGATGGAGGAATTGATCCGCCTTGTGTCGCCGCCCACGGAACCGGTCGACGCGCACGGCGACTGGAGTGAGGTCGAGGCCACCCTCGGGCTTGGGCCGCCCGCTGACTTCAAGACGCTCATCGAGCAATATGGGCACGGCCAGTTTGTTGACTTCATCACGCCGCTGACTCCGTTTGGTGCCCACGACCTGCTGGACAGAGAGCGGTCTTTCCGTGAGAGGTATCCCGACGAATGTCCGTACCCGTTCTATCCGGAACCCGGTGGGCTGCTGGTTGCCGCTGGTTGATCTCCACGGGGGCTCCCGTCTGTCGGAGTCGGCGCCGGCATCGACCGCACTGACCACGGTCTGAATCCCGGTACGGGTCGTCGGTCAGCCGCGTGTGTCGAGCGGGACGTGCACCGAGAGGTGCGCGGACAGGGCGCGGAGGAAGTCCGGGGCGTCGAAGACCGCGCCCGCGGAAGCGACGCCGATGGTCCTGGTCCGGCCGGTGAGGATGCGGTCGACGGCCTCCACCGCGAGCGGCGCGCTGATGGCGTAGATGTCCTGACCGGCGGCGGCCACGCGGCGTTCCGCGCCGCCCGAGCGGACCAGGACGTCGACGACGAAGGTCTGCGCGGATCGGCCGAGCTCGTCGACGGCGGCCGGTGCCGAGGCGTCAGGAGCGGACAGGTCCGCGGCCGCCTTGGCGGTCATGTAGGTGCGCACCTCCGGGACGGCCAGGTGACTGGGAACGGTGACGACGTCGGCCATGGTGAACTCTCCGATGACGCTCTGGGGGCCGAGCGGAGCCGGGAAGGGCCACTCCAGGGTCGGCAGGGCGTCGTCGTGGTACTCCAGCCGTCCGCCGGTGTAGCGGACACGGCGGCCACCCCGCCGCTGCCCTGAGACCGTGCCCGAAGCGAGTGTTCCGGCCGTGGGGTGCCAACTGCTCAGGCCGTAGGCGATGTGCGCCTCGTCCGCCGCCGCCCAGTCGCCCATCGCGGTGGTGACCAGCAGGTCGCCGAGGCCGCCGTAGAAGGCCATCGCCGGGACCACCACGGTGCCTGTGGCGCGGGCACGCTCCGCGAAGTGCGCGAACGTGTCAAGGTTCGCCTCGATCTCGGCCGCCACGTCGACATACGGGATGCCGGCCCGCAGCGCCGCCTCGACCAGCGGGGCGGCGGTCGTGGCGAAGGGCCCGGCGCAGTTGATCACGGCAGCCGCGCCGTTCAGCGCGCGGTCGAGCGAGGCCGGATCGTCGGCCGACGCCTGCCGCGCCTCAAGCCCCGGCTGGGCCTGCGCCAGCGCCAGCAGCTTGTCCTGGTCGCGGCCGAGGAGCAGCGGGACATATCCGCGCTCGCGCAACTCCGCGACCACGAACCGCCCGGTGTGCCCGTAGGCGCCGAACACCGCCACGTTCCGACCCGATTCCATGTCTGCTCCCTCGTGCTCGAAGTGATCCACTGCGGAAATCCTGTCCCGGTCGGCCTATCGGTGACAGTGTCCGAAATGACATGACTCGTACAATTTCCGACATGAGTCCTGTCCCGCGCTCTGTCGCGGTCGCCGCTACCGACGGGATGCTGCACTTCGAGCTGGCCCTGGCCTACGAGGTGTTCGGCTCCGCCCCGGCCGCCCTGCCAGGCCCCTGGTACGACGTCAGGGTGTGCGGCACGCACGCCGCCCGGGTCGGCCGGTTCCTGCTGGAGCCGGACTGCGGGCTCGACCGGCTGGCGCACTCCGACACCGTGATCGTCCCCGCCTTGGCGGACGTCGACGAGGACCCGCCGGCCGACCTGGTCGAGGCGGTGCGCGTGGCCCACGAGTCGGGCGCGCGGGTGGTCTCCCTGTGCACGGGCGTGTTCGTGCTCGCCGCCGCCGGCCTGCTGGACGGGCTGCGCGCGACGACCCACTGGGCCCACACCGAGGAACTGGCGGCGCGCTATCCGCGGGTGCAGGTCGACCCGGATGTGCTGTACGTCGACAACGGCAGCGTGCTCACGTCCGCGGGCAAGGCCGCGGCGATGGACCTGTGCCTGCATCTGGTCCGCCGCGACCACGGCTCGGCGGTCGCCAACGTGGTCGCCCGCCGCCTGGTCGTGCCGCCCCACCGGGCCGGTGGCCAGGCTCAGTTCGTCACCACACCGGTGCCCGCCCAGGACGGCCATCCCCTGGCCGAGCTGCTCACCTGGGTGATGCGGCGGCTGGACCAGCCGCTCACCGTGGAGGACCTGGCCCGCCAGGCGAACATGAGCTCGCGCCACCTGGCCCGCCACTTCCGCTCGGTAACCGGCACCACCCCACTGCAGTGGCTGCTGACGCAGCGGATCCGCCGCGCGCAGGAACTACTGGAGACCACGGACGACAGCGTCGAGGCCATCGCCTCGGCCGCGGGCATGGGCACGGCGACGACACTGCGCCGCCACTTCCACCGCACGATCGGCGTACCGCCGGACGCCTACCGGCGGACCTTCCGAGCGTGAGGCCTATGGTCCTTGGCGTACCGCCACGTCCCAACACGACCGAGGCCCTCAGGAGGAGCGTCCCGCGTAGTAGCGCCGCGACTTGTCGCGGCTGCCGCAGGTGGTCATGCTGCACCACCGGCGGCGACGATTCTTGCTGACGTCCAGGAACAACCAGCAGCACGACGGACACTCACCGAGCCGATCCAGTGGCCCGTGGGTGAGTAGCTCGACCGCCGAAGCCGCGACCTCCCAGAGCAGGATTCGCACCGTACGCGGCCCACCCCACGAGAACCGGAAGTTCCCACCGGCCTCCTCCAGCCGACCATGGGCAATGCCGTCACCGTGCAGCGCGACGACGACATCAAGATCTGGCCGCGGCGCCGGACCCCCCTGCGCAAGCGGCTGAAACACCCGGAACATCGCCTCACGCAGCTCGCGGGCATCCGGCAGGGTCGCTGCGAGCCCGTCCGGTTCCTCGATCGGATGCCCCGTCGCCGCGGCCCAGGCCACAGCCTCCTCCGGCGTACCCAGCCAGTCTCGCCGAGCCACCGGACGAGCGTTGACCGTGTTGGCGAAGTCCAGGCACAGCGCGTTCCCAACCAGCTCGATGGCAGTCACGGCATCGAGTATCTCACCGATCAAATCCCATTGACAGGTCAAGTGGCACGGGCCACGCTATGACCGATCAAACATATTTGAAAGGTAAGAAACGGATGCGCCTCCTCCCCTTGTCGCTGGGTCGGCCGTTCAACGCGCTGTGGTTCGGCACCGGTGCCGCGAACCTCGGCGACGGCATGGCGCTGTTCGTCCTGCCACTACTCGCCATCGCCGCCGACGCCTCGCCCGGCGGGGTGGCGGCCGTGACGGCGGCGCTCACCCTGGCATGGCCGGTCTTCGGCCTGCATGCCGGCTGGATCGTCGACCGGATCGACCGCCGGATACTGCTGAGCGGCGTCAACCTGGTCCGCGCGCTGGTGCTGTCCGGCCTCACCATCAGCCACTTCACCGGCACCCTGTCGCTGCCGCTGCTCCTCGCCGTGGCGGTGCTGCTCGGCGTGGCCGAGACGCTGGTCGACACCGCGCTGACCTCGACCATCCCCATGGTCGTCGAGCCCGCCGGTCGCAACAGAGCCAACGCGCGCATCGAGGCGACCATCAACGTCACGAACCAACTCGCCGGCCCACCGCTCGCGGGCCTGCTGGCGAGCCTCACCCTCGCCCTGGCCGCCGGTGCGAGCGCGGCCCTCTACGTTCTGGCCGTCGCAGGCATCGCCATGATGGCCCTGCGCCGGGCGCCCGCCGAGGCCCGAACCTCAGCGGGCGGCGGCGTGGTCGCCGGCTTCCGGTACCTGTGGCGGCAGCCGGTGGTGCGAACGCTGACCCTCTTCACCGCCGTGATGAACATCCCCTGGGCAGTCGCGACGGCCCTGCTCGTCGTGTACGCCGTCAGCCCTGGCCCGCTCGATCTCACCGCAGCCCAGTACGGCCTGGTGTTGACGGCGATGGCCGTGGGCGGGTTGCTCGCGGCGGCGGTGGTGGAGCCGTTGCGGCGCCGGTTCGGGGTGACCAGGCTGCTGATCGCCGACGCCGCCGGGACCGTTCTGCTGGTGGCGCCGGTGGCGCTGGACGGGCCGGTGTGGACCGTGGCCGCAGGGGCAGTGATCGCTGGGGCCGGGTCGAGCATCTGGCGCATCCTGGTGGCCACGATCCGGCAGAACCTGTCGCCGCCGGAGTTGCTGGGGCGTATCTACGCCGCGTCTCGGGTGCTCAGTTGGGGCGTGATTCCCGCCAGCGCGGCGCTGGCCGGAATCGCGGCGGAGCTATGGGGGGTACGGGTGGTGTTCGTCCTGGCCACCGGGCTCGCCGTCGTCGTGCTGGGCGTCTTTGTACCGTACGCGCTCCGTACGGATCTGTCTGCGGCCATCGAGCCGAAAGTGGACCATCAGCCCGTCGCGTGAGCGCGGTCGACGGCACGTGGCGCAGGCTCCCATCCTTTGCCAGGCTTGGTGGTGATCAGGTGGAACGGGTCGTCAGGCAGTCGCTCGCGCGTATCGGCCGGCGAGACGGCGCAGGTGCGCGAGGAGTTCCGGTGGCCCGGTGACGTGGAAATCCTCGCCGAGCAGGCCCAGGTAGACGCCGAGGGTCTCGACCGTGTCCGCGCCGGTGTGCAGGACGCAGGTGCGTTCGTCGATGCGTTCGACCGTGCCGACCGCCGGGCTGATCCGATCGGCGACGACATCGGCCGGCGCGTGCACGGTGACCTGTGCCCGGTAGCGCCAGGCGGCGGCGGACGCCCGGCGTGACACGTACCCGGCGACGTCGTCGTCGGGCAGGTCGCGCGGTGTGAAGCGGGGGCCTGTCGGGGTACGGGGCCATATCCGATCGACGCGGAAGGTGCGCCAGTCGCCCCGCTCGACGTCCCACGCCAGCAGGTACCAGCGGCGGCCCCAGTTGACCAGCCGGTACGGCTCGACGATGCGCAAAGTGGCCGTACCGGCATGGTCGTGGTAGTCGAACCGGAGCTGTTCCCGGTCGCGGCAGACCGCGGCCAGGGTGGTCAGGATCAAAGGGGCGACGCTGGGACCGGCGTCGTCGCGGGGAACCGGCACCGTGTAGGTCTGCAGGGTGTTGACCCGGCGCCGCAGCCGGGACGGCAGTACCTGCTCCAGCTTCGCCAGCGCTCGCAGGGACGCCTCCTCGATTCCCGCGATGGCGCCACCGGTCGCGGTCCGGAGGCCGACCGTGACGGCGACCGCCTCCTCGTCGTCGAGCAGCAACGGCGGCAGGGCCGCGCCGGCACCGAGACGGTAGCCGCCGACGGCGCCGCGCGTGGCCAGTACCGGGTAGCCGAGACTGCGCAGGCGCTCCACATCGGTACGCACGGTCCGCCCGCTCACCCCGAGGCGCTCGGCGAGTTCGGCACCGGTCCAGTCGCGTGAGGTTTGCAGGAGGGAGAGCAGCCGCAGGAGACGGGCCGAGGTTTCCAACATTGCTCAAGGTTCTCCGACAATTAGGAACAAACTCATCCTAATGGTCCGACAGAGTCGATGACATGACCGAGATCCGCGAATTCCGCATCGACATCCCGCAGGCCGACCTGGACGAGCTGACCGAGCGCCTGGCCCGGGTCCGCTGGACCAACGAGCTGCCCGACGCCGATAGCGACTACGGCGTTTCGCTGCAGTACCTGCAGAGCCTCGTCCAGCGGTGGCGCGACGGGTACGACTGGCGCGCCTGGGAGACGAAGCTCAACGAGTACCCGCAGTTCACCACGGTCATCGACGGGCAGAACGTGCACTTCCTGCACGTCCGCTCGCCCGAGCCGGACGCCACGCCGCTGCTGCTCACGCACGGCTGGCCGACCACGATCGTCGAGTACCTGGATGTGATCGGCCCGCTGAGCGACCCGCGAGCCCACGGCGGCGACCCCGCCGACGCGTTCCACCTGGTGATCCCGTCGGTGCCCGGTTTCGGCTTCTCCGGTCACACCACGGAGCGGGGTTGGAACCGGTACCGGATCGCGAAGGCGTGGGCCGAGCTGATGCGTCGCCTCGGGTACGAACGGTACGGCGCGCATGGCAACGACGGCGGCTCGCTCATCTCGCCCGAAGTGGGCCGTCACGATCCCGAGCACGTCATCGGTGTACACGTCACCCAGGTCTTCTCGTTCCCGTCCGGCGACCCGGCCGAGCTGGCCGACCTGTCCGAAGAGGACCGGAAGAAGGTCGAATTCCTGCAATGGTGGCTGGAGAACGGCGGCGCGTACGACAAGCTGCAGTCCACCGCGCCGCAGACCCTGGCCCACGCGCTGGCCGACTCGCCGGTGGGGCAGCTGGGCTGGAACGCGCAGCTGCTCGGCCCGAACCTCGACCCCGACTACGTGCTGACCAACACGATGATCTACTGGCTGACCAACACCGCCGCGTCATCCGCCCGCCTCTACTACGAGGACTTCCACTCCACCGGCAAGCCGGCCGAACCCACCACCGTGCCGCTCGGGCTGGCGAACTTCGCCGGGGACTTCCAGTCGATCCGCCCGTTCGCCGAACGTGACCACAAGAACATCCTGTCCTGGAACGTCTACGACACCGGCAGCCACTTCGCCGCGCACGACGCGCCCGACCTGCTGGTCGACGACATCCGCGGCTTCTTCCGTCGGCTCCGCTGACCTCGGCCGACCGGGTACGGGTGGCGAGCGTCCGCCACCCGTACCTCTGATCTGAACCTTCGGGAGTGCCCGCATGCCGACGTTGACCCGCCGCCCCCTTCGCACCGCTGTCCGCGTTCGATCGTGAGGAGTTGACCGTCAAGGGCGGCGGCCTGCCGGACCTGCTCGCTCCCAAGGCGTCACACGAGATCCGCCACGGCATGTAGCGACTCATCACGGACGCACTGCCGGCTCAGCGGACGTTCTGGCTCCGCCGCTCCCCGCGGGCCTACTGTGCCTGTACCACCGGCGGGCCCTCGCTCGCCTGGACGAGGACGAATCCCTGGCCCTGGAAGGCGAGTTGCATGGCCTCGCCACTGCCACGGCCGATCAGCGCGCCGACCTTCATGGTTCGGTTGACGCCCACGTGTAGGCCGGCACTCCAGCAGACCGCGGACTGACCGTCGGCGAAGGTCGGCATCTGGGAGGTATCGAGGAGCACCGGCGTGCCGTGCGCGGTGACCGCGACCCAGCCGGTGCCCTTGATCGTCATGTTGAACAGGCCGCCCGCGACGATCCCCGCGCCCTGCACGCGCTGGATGTCCCAGGTGAGCTGGGGATCGAAGGCCAGCAGGTTGCGGCCGTTGACGGTGAGAGCCTCGTTCTCCAGGTAGAACAGGTGGATGTCGTCGGCGCTGTCGGCCAGGAACAGCAGGCCCTGCCCCCTGACCCGCATCAGCGGGGCGCCCTCGCCGGTCACCATCTTCTTGAACAGTTTTCCGACCCCGCCCGATCCCTCGTAGTCGAACTCCATCTGGCCCTGGAAGGCGACCATCGAGCCCTGTCTGGCGAGCACCTCGTGCGGTAGCCGGACGCGAAGCATCTTGGGGTTCTGCAGGGCGAAGTTGGCGGGAACCTGCTGGGAGTCCAGGTTCCCGAAGAGCGCGCTGCGCATGAGGCTCCCTTTGACGGGTGTAGTCGACATGGGTAGTGACGAACGAGGACGGCGCTCCGGTTCCCGTGGCCTGGTCGTACTCCCACGCTCGACGATCCGGCGGTGGCGGTCCGATCTCTGACCGAACTCGATTCCCCGGCGGGCGATGCGGGGGGCCGAGCATGCCGTCAGCGAAGCCGCAGCCGGTTGCGCAGGAAACGACGCTCGGCGTCGGTGGGTGCGAGGTCGAGCGCCGCGCGGTAGCTGTCGGTCGCCTCCTGCGTGCGGCCGGCGCGTCGCAGCAGGTCGGCGCGGGTGGCGTGCAGCAGGTAGTAGTCGTTGAGCTGTCCGGTCTCGGTGATCGCGTCGACCAGTGGTAGCGCCGCCTCGGGACCGTTGGCCATGCCGATCGCTACGGCACGGTTCAGATCCACGATCGGGCTTGGTGCGATGCGCGCGAGCTGTGTGTACAGCCCGACGATCTGTGGCCAGTCCGTCCGGGCCGCGACCGGCGCGGTCGCGTGGCACGCCGCGATGGCCGCCTGGAGCTGGAACGGCCCGGCGCGGCGCCGGCGTAGTGCCTGTTCGCAGATCGTGGCACCCTCCGCGATTTGCGCCTGGTCCCACAGCGAGCGGTCCTGCTCGGCCAGGGTGACCAGCTCGCCGGCCGCGTCCACACGCGCCGGCCGCCGGGCATCGTGCAGCAACATCAGCGCGAGCAGGCCATGAGCTTCGGGCTCGTCGGGCATCAACACCGTCACCACCCGCGCGAGACGGATGGCTTCCCGGCACAGCCGGGCCTTCCGCGGGTCTCCGTATCCTTCGTTGAACAGCAGATAGAGCACGTGGAGTACGGCGGGAAGGCGGTCTGGTAACAGGTGCGCAGGCGGCACCCGAAACGGGATGCCCGCGTGTGCGACCTTCTGTTTCGCTCGAAAGAGGCGCTGACCCATGGTGCGCTCCGGCACCAGGAACGCACGCGCGATCTCCACGGTGCTCATGCTGGCCAGGCTCCGCAGGGTCAACGCCACCTGGGCGTCGAGGCTCAGCGACGGATGGCAGCAGGTGAACATGAGCTCCAGGCGCTCGTCGGGGATCTCGCTGTCGCTCAGGTAGGGCGACGGCTCCAGGTCCATCGCGGCCACCTCCCGTAGCTTCGCCGCCTCGGTCGACGCGCGACGCATCCGGTCGATCGCGCGGTGGCGTGCCGTGGTGGTCAGCCACGCCAGTGGCTGGTCCGGTACGCCTGATTCCGGCCACCTTTGGAGTGCCTTCGCGAACGCGTCCTGCGTACACTCTTCGGCCAGGTCCCAGTCGCCGCCGGTGAACCGGATCATGGTGGCCACGATCCGGCTCCATCCGTCGGCGTAGATCCCGGCGATCCGGTCCTCCACCTGACCTGTCACCGGCGTCGTCCGTCTTGGCTGCTAGTGCTCTGTTCCTCAACGGAGGTTGCGAACGCGCTGCAGGGAAACCGAGACCGTCGGGCCCGCCTTCCTGGCGCCAGGGCCGGGGGGATCTGTACTTCCGGTAAGGAACGTCGCACTAGTCCTCGTCGTCCGGCCAGAACGGACGCAGCTCGATCATCCCGGCCCACGCCATCGGGTGCCTGGACGCGACGTCGACGGCCTCGTCGAGGTCGGCGCACTCGAGGATGTCGAAGCCGGCTATCTGGTCCTTGGTCTCCGCGTACGGGCCGTCGGTCAGCAGCACCTCACCGTTGCGGACGCGAACCGTGGTCGCGTCGCTCGCCGGCCGGGTGCGGTTGCCCATCAGCCGGATCCCCTTGCCGTCCATCTCCTTGACCCAGTCCTCCACATCCGGGGCGCCGTCGTCCTGGCCGGGCGAGTAGCTCGGGTCGGTGCACACCAGCATCAGGTACTTCATCGGGCTGCTCCTGTCGCGGAATCGGTGGTGGTCATGGATGACGAACAGGCAGGGCCCGCTACTACAGGTTCACATCAAGATTTTTTGCGCAGCCGGGTAGTCGGAACAGCCGCAATCGAAGGCTCGGGTCGGAGAGAGTCAACGAACGCTTCGGCTTTGGGCTGACTCGTGTTCTCTCTGTTTCGTACTCGGAGGAGGCTGGTGCTCCGGCGGGATGCGGTAGACGGACACGTGGGAACGCGACTCGGCGGTGAAGTCGGCCCCGGCCCAGTCCGCATGCCTGGTCTCCAGCTCGAACCCGGCCAACTGAGCCATGAGGTCGAGCTCGGCCGGCCAGATGTAGCGGTGCGGGCTGCGGAACAGCTGAGCCTGCCTGCTCTCATCGAACCTGAAGTGGTGCGACACGACGTGCTGGCGCAGAACGTCGTAGGTGTCCAAGCCGATGTAGCCGGGCTCGGAATGCCACACCGTGGCCTGCTGCCCCGGTGGGAGCTTGCGCAGCTCAGGCACCCAGAGCTCGATCACGAAGCGGCCGCCGGGTATGAGGTGGCGGGCGGCATTGCGGAAGCACGCGACCTGCTCGGCTTGGGTGAGCAGGTTCGAAATCGTGTTGTAGACGAGGTAGACGAGCGTGTATTCGCCCGGGGCGACGGCAGTCGCCATGTCGCCGACGATTACTGGGATCGTCGCTTCGTCCACTTTCGTGCGCAGCTGGTCGATCATCGGAGGTGACAGTTCGATGCCGGTGACGGGCACCCCTCGCTCGGCGAGCGGGACGGCCACCCGGCCGGTTCCGATGGCGAACTCGAGCGCCTGTCCGTCGCCTGCGAGTTCGGAGAGGCGGTCCACGGTCGGCCCCAGGACCTTGGGCGCGAACATGCCGGTGCCCGGCGTGTCATAGCGCCGGGCGGTGTCGACGTCCCAGAGCTCCTCCTGTTGCATGCCTCCAACGATCGCCATGGGTATACGCATTGTCCAATGATTTTGCGACCCTACGGGTCGCGAACGTACGCGAGCCGCTGCGCGCTCGGATCCGGTCAAGGATCGGCCGGGACACGACGCCGGCCTCCGTTGGATCGCGGCGGGTTCACGCGGCCTTGCGAAGGCCGGCGAACTGCAGGCCGGCGAAGCCGGCGACCACTACCGCCTGTACGATCACCAGCGCGGTGCCCAGGCCGGTCAGCGGGAACCAGCCGGCGATGAGCAGTTCCGCGCTCGCGGCCACCCAGGCGATGTTGACGGCCATCACGACGCCCACGGCGGCCTTGCTCACCGTCGGCCGCGAGGCGAGGAAGAGCAGGGCGGCCGCGAAAGCGACCAGGAACGCGCCGATCGGGTAGAGGAAGGCGGCGGGGAGGCCGAACATCTCGCCGAAGATCGCCGCGACGACGACGTAGACGACTCCGTTGGCGCCCGTGCCCACCGCGTCCTGCCTGAGGGCGAAGCGGAGCAGCTTGGCGTCGGTGGTCTTGACGGTGCCGGCGATGGTAGCCATTTCGAAGATCCCTTCGTGGTGCTGACGTGCGTGTGATCACGAAGTTACGCAGGTCCGCGCCATCCCGAATCAGTCATCGTGACGGTAGGTTCCTGACCGTGCTGTACGGGCGATCCAGTGAACAAACGGACATCGAACGGCTCCTGGCGGAGGCCAGGGCCGGCCAGAGCGGGACTCTCGTCATTCGGGGGCAGGCGGGGATCGGTAAGTCGGCGCTGCTGCGCTATGCCGCCACGCGAGCGGAAGGCATGCGAGTGCTGCGCGGTGTCGGTATCGAATCCGAGGCCGAGTTGCCCTTCGCCGCGCTTCATCTGCTCCTTCGCACCGGGCTCGACCGGATCCGCGCACTGCCCGATGCGCAGGCCGCGGCACTCAGCGGGGCCCTGGGCCTGGGCGACATCGCACCGGAGAACCGGTTCCTGGTCGGGCTGGCCACGCTGAGTCTTCTCTCCGAACTCGCAGGGGATGGCGCGCTGCTCTGCCTCATCGACGACGCGCAGTGGTTCGACCGGGCGTCCATCGACGCGCTGGTGTTCGCCGCCCGCCGTCTTGAGGCCGAAGGTGTCGTTATGATCTTCGCCGCCCGCGCGGGTTTCCACGCCGCGGGGCTGCCCGAGCTCCGGCTGGGTGGGTTGGACGGTGCGGCCGCCGCCGCCCTGCTCCCCGCCGACCTGCCACCGCAGGTGCGAGAACGCCTCATCGAGGAGTCGGACGGCAATCCCCTGGCGCTTGTCGAGCTGCCTGCCGCGCTCACCGCGGAACAGCGGGCGGGACGATTGTCACCGGTGGGTGCGATGCCCGTCGCCGATCGAGTTCGGGAGGCGTTCCAAAAACAGATAGCCGCGCTTCCCGAGCCGGCGCGGGCCGCGTTGCTGATCGCGGCGGCGGACGGCTCCGGCGAGCTTGAGACGGTGGCGGCCGCGGGCGCCTCCCTGCAGGGCCTTGAGTCAGCCGAGCGGAGCCGCCTGATCGAGATAAGGGGAATGACCATCGGCTTCCGTCATCCCCTGATCAGGTCGGCCGCCTACCAGAGCGCGCCGGTCACTCGGCGCCTTGCCGTACATCGGGCCCTCGCCGACGCCCTCACCGGCTCGGCCGCCGTGGACGCGGCCGACCGGCGGGCGTGGCACCTGGCCGCCGCCGTGCTCGGATCTGACGAGGGGGTCGCACGGGAACTGGGGGAAGCGGCGGAACGGGCACGTACCCGCAGCGGCTACGCCGCGAGCGCGGCCGCCTACGAGCGAGCCGCCGAGCTCACCGCCGATCCGGTACGACGATCCGGACGGCTGGCCGCCGCCTCGTTGGCGGCGAGTGACGCCGGGCTGACGGGCCGCGCCGCCGCGCTCGCCGACAGTGTCACGTCCGATGTGGACGACCCTGATGTGATCACCGCGCTGATCCAGGTGCGTGCCCATCGCGAATTCGAGCTGGGCACACCGCTCGCGGCGGGCCGGATCATCCTGGACGGCGTTCCCCGGGTGGCGGCTCGCTCCTCGGAGTGGGCCACCTGGCTACTGGTGGAGACCGTCCGCTGCGCCTGGTTCGCCGGTGACGCGCGGCTGGCCGAGGAGGCGGCCGCGAGTCTCCGCGCGCTTCCCGAGACCGGCTCGCCACTGGTCAGCGGGGCGCTCGGGCTGACCCGCCTGCTGAGCGGTGACATCGAAGGGGGGACCAGGCTCATGGGCGAGGCGGTCGACGGACACGCGCTCGCCGGACTGGGGGTGCCCGGGCTGACCTTCATCGCCTCTCTGTGCCTTCCGCTGGGCCGTGCCGTCCACTACGAGGAGATCACCGGCCAGATCTTGGCGGAGTGCCAGAAGAGCGGAATGATCGGCTGGCTCGCCTTCGCATTCCAGGATCATGGTCTCGCGCAGGGGTGGCTCTGCCGGTACGGAGAGGCCAGGGCGGCCCTGGACGCGGGGCTGCGACTGGCGGTGGACCTGGGCCATGAGCACCGGGTCAGTCACCTCATGTGCTCTCTCGGATGGGTGCTCGCCCACCAAGGGGATGTGGAGAGGTGTCGAGCGACCGCCGAGGAGGGCGTCGCGAGGGCCGACGGCCAAGGACAGGCCCTTGCCGCGGCCATCGGACGCTGGGCACTCGGCCTGCTCGAACTCGGCCTGGGCCGCCCGGACGCCGCCCTGCGGCAGTTGGAGGCCATCTCGCTGACGGGCATCGCCGTCCTCTCCGCCGCCGACCAGGTCGAGGCGGCCGTTCGTGCCGGTCGGCCGGAGCGGGCGAAGGAGCCACTCGCCCGATACCTGGCCTGGGCGCGGCACGTCCGTCAGCCGTCACCCGACGCGATCGCGCTGCGCTGCCGTGCCCTCGTCGAGGGGGACGAGGCGCACTTCGCGCATGCCGTGCGCTGCCATGAGGCAGCCGGTCAGCCGTACGAGCAGGCGAGGACGCGACTCGCCTACGGCGAGTGGCTACGACGGGCACGGCGGCGAGCGGATGCCCGGTCGCAACTGCGCGGCGCGCTGGAGATCTTCGACCGGCTCGGCGCGGAGCCGTGGGCCGAGCGCGCCCGGGTGGAGCTGCGCGCGACCGGAGACGTTCCGGCGGCGCCGCGCAAGGCCGACGACCCGCTCAGCGTGCTCACCCCCAGGGAGCGCCAGATCGTACGGCTGGCGGCCAACGGCGCCTCCAACCGTGACATCGCCGCCCAGCTTTTCCTCAGCCCGCGGACCGTCGGCTATCACCTCTACAAGGCGTTCCCCAAGCTGGGGATCACCTCCCGATCCCAGCTGGCAGCCGTCGCCCGGTCCTCACGGGTACCCGACTGATCGTCCACCCGGATGTGCGGTGACGACCCGGCCTGTCCAGCTCCGATGATCAGGGCTCATCACCCGCCTCGTCGATCTGCCGGTTCTCTCTCCTACCGGCCTTGGATAGCGTCGAGGTCATGCGGCTTCATGTGGGATGCGCGATGTGGACTCTCAAGTCATGGCAGGGGCGTTTTCTGCCTCATCCGCTCCCGGTCGGGGAGCGCCTGCGGGCCTACGCGACCTGGTGCAACGCGGTGGAGGGCAACACGACGTTCTACGCGACACCGACGCGAAGCACGGTGGAGTCGTGGGCGCGGCAGACCGGCCCGGACTTCCGCCTGGTGGTCAAGCTGCCCAAGTCGATCACGCACGAGGGTCGCCTTACCGGCGTCGAGGAGGAACTTCGATCGTTCCTGGAGGCGATCGAGCCACTCGGGCCCCGCGCTCACGCCCTCTGGATCCAACTGCCGGGATCATTTGCTCCGACCGACCTCGGCACCCTGGCGGGCTTTCTGCGCAGGCTTCCCCGCTCGTACAGATGCGCCGTCGAGGTCCGCCACCGCGCGTTCTTCGACGACGAGCGATCCGAACGGCTTCTCGAAAGGGTTCTCGCCGGCGTTGGTGCCGAGTGGGTTCCCTTCGACACCGTCACCCTCTTCCAGAGCCCTCCGACCAGTGACGCCGAACGAGACGCGTGGACGAAGAAACCGCGTGTGCCGCGCCGGTCGGTCGCGCTCACCGACCGTCCGATCGTGCGCTACCTCGGCCGGGACGCCACGGAGCGCACGATCGAGGGCTGGCGGCAGTGGATCGACACGGTCACCGAATGGCTACGTGAGGGCCGCTCGCCGACCGTGTTCATCCATACCCCCGACAACGCCGATGCGCCGATGCTCGCCCGCCGTTTTCACGACGACGTAAGGGCCCGGCTGCCCGAGGTCGAGCCGCTGCCCGAGCCCATGCCGACCGAGCCGCTGACCCTCTTCTGACCGCGCAGGTTCAGCGTGGTCAGAAGCTGCCCACGGCTCCGAGCGCATTGCGCATCTGGCAGCTGTTCCCGAAGGTCTGAGACGACATGGTGAACCGGCTCTTCCACACACCGACCGCCGACACCGTCACCGGCTCATAGATCAGCGGGCAGACCAGCCCCGCCGCGGGCTTGAACTTACGCACGTCACCACTCGCGGGCTCCAGAGCCGTGCACGCCTCCCGTGTTCTCGGGTGCGTCCCTCCGCCGACCGGTGAACACTGCAACACCACCGCCCGAGTCGACGGCAGGACGGTCGACCCCTGAGTGAGCGTCAGCACCAGCGCCCGGGCTGACAACTCGTCTCCCGACACATTGGACGCACCCGGCCTGGGGTCACCGAGTGAATCAGCGCCGGCGGGTGACGCACTGAGCGTGGCCGTCGCAGCGAGGAACGCCGAACCGAGGACCATCCACTTCGTAAGCCGCTTCATCCAGACCATCTCCCAGCTCACGTGGTGTTCGACGCTCCCAGCGTGACCAGCGGTGACGAGGAGACCAAGTACCGACCCTCCAGGTGCGGGTCAAGATTCCGCGAGGGTAAAATCGAGTGGCACATCCGGAGCCGGGGCCGAACCGGCCGCGGTGGTGATCAGGCGATCCCGGACCGGACCGTCGGTGCGGCGGAGGGCTCGTCCTGGCGGGTGGTGTCCGGCCTGGGCTGCCGCAGCACGATGAGCGCGACGGTGAAGGCGGCCACGAGCAGAGCGGCGGCGGTGCCGAAGGCCAGCTGGTAGCCGCCGGTCAGCGCGGCCGCCTGGCTCTCGCCGGCGGACAGCAGTTCCTCGGTACGCGAGGCGGACAGCGTGGACAGTACCGCGACGCCGGTGGCCATGCCGACCTGCTGGGTGGTGTTGAACAGCCCGGACGCCAGGCCCGCGTCGTCGGCCCCGGCACCGGACATGCCGAGCGTGGCCAGCGCGGGGAGCACCAACCCGCCACCCGCGATGAGCAGCATCACCGGGAGCAGGTCGGTGACGTAGTTCGCGTCGACCGGGACGCGGGTGAGCCAGCCCATCGCGCCGAGCAGGAGCGCCAGGCCCGCCAGCAGGACGGCGCGCTCGCCGAAGCGGGTGTTGAGCCGGGCGGAGACGAACAGGGACACGCCGCCGATGGCCATCGCCGCGGGGAGCATCGCCAGGCCGGTGTCGAGCGCGCCGTAGCCGAGGACCTTCTGCATGTAGAGCGCGACGAGGATCTGGAAGGCGAACATGGCGGACAACGCCAGCATCTGGGCCAGGTTGGCACCGGAGACGTTGCGCGAGCGGAAGACCCGCAGTGGCATGAGCGGGGTCCTCGCGGTCGCCTGACGGATGAGGAACGCGGCCAGCAGGGCGAGCGATACCGCGCCGAACCCGAGGGTGTGCGTCGCGAGCCAGCCGTACTGCTCGATCTTGACCACGGTGTAGATGCCCAGCATCAGCCCGCCGGTGACCAGCACGGCGCCGAGGACGTCGGCCCCGGCGGCGAGCCCCGCCCCCCGCTCGCCCGGCAGTGCCCTGATCGCCAGCGCGATCGTGGCCAGTCCGATGGGCAGGTTGATGAAGAAGATCCAGTGCCAGCTGAGCGCGTCGGTGAGAACTCCGCCCAGAACCTGGCCGATCGAGGCTCCGGCGGCACCGGTGAAGCTGAAGACGCCGATCGCCTTCGCGCGCTCCCCGGCCTCGGTGAACAGCGTCACCAGGATGCCCAGCACGACCGCGGAGGCCATGGCGCTGCCGACGCCCTGCAGGAAGCGGGCGGCGATCAGCATGCCGGGCCCGGCGGCCACTCCGGCCAGCAGCGACGCGACGGTGAAGACCGCGTTGCCCGCCAGGAACATGGTCTTACGGCCGATGAGGTCGCCCAGCCGACCGGCCAGCAGGAGCAGCCCGCCGAAGGCGATGAGGTACGCGTTGACGGTCCAGCTGAGCTCGGCGGGTGAGAAGCCCAGATCCCGCTGGATGGCCGGCATCGCCACGGTCACGATGCTGCCGTCCAGGATCGTCATCAGCGCCGCGGCGGACAGCACGGCGAGTGCCGACCAGCGTGATCGGGCTGGTTGGAGCGAAGGCAGGGTTTGCGGCATGGGTCATCTCCTGTCCGGAAGGGAACAGGAGTGACCGTAGCAGATAGTTTTGTTGTAGACGATCCCTTGTGGAACTACTTTGCCCGCTGTCGTGCCCGCCGGACCGCCTGTGGCGCCTCGACCGGGACGGCCAGATGGCCGGTCACCAGGCGATTCATGGCCCGTACCAGCACCTCGCGCTCATCGGCGGGCAGCGATCCCAGTGCCGCCCGGTGCACCCCGTCGACGATCTCCTGGCTCTGCCGTGCGACCTCGGCGCCCTTCTCGGTGACCGAGATGATCCGGGCCCGCCGGTCCGTGCTGGACGGGCGGCGCTCGGCGAGCCCTGCCTTCTCCAGGGCGTCCACCGTGACCACCATCGTGGTCTTGTCCATGTCGCCGATCTCGGCGAGCTGGATCTGGGTGCGCTCCTCCTCCAGGGCGTGCACCAGCACGCAGTGCATCCGCGCCGTCAGCCCGATCTCGGCGAGCGCCGCCGCCATCCGGGTTCTCAGCACGTGGCCGGCATGGTCCAGCAGGAACGACAGATCGGGCTCGGTGCGGGCGGGTGCCATGGCGGTCATGTCCCCAGCATAGCGATTAGTTCTGTTCTGGATTATCTGCAAAGGTCGTTGACGGCCGCCAGATGATCGCTGTGCCTGACGGAAAAGTTCGCTTTCGATAGTCAGTGAGAGAATATCCGCACGATAATTAGTGCATTTCCTGCGACGATGACTCATATGAGCGACATGCTTCTTGGCCTTGCCGATCTCCGTCGGGCATGTGCTCTACTGCTCGACGCGGTGGAGAGGCAATACGGCGAACACGTTGAGTTGGAATCACTCGCGGTGGACCACTACTGGGACCTGCCTCTTGCGGTGGCTTTCGACATGTCGAATGACCCGGCCGCGGAGATAGGGGTCGGTCAGGTAAGTGACGACCTCGACGAGATTCACGCTCTGCTCGCTCGTGCATCGGACGAACCCGTGATCCTGTGGCATGATCTCGCGCATCTCTGCGGGCTGCTGCGAGCGATCGCTCTGGCCGATGCCTCCGGGTGATGACCGCCGGTCTGCCCGGGAGCGATCGACGGTGGTCGGTCGCGGGAACTCGGGGGGAGCACGCCGCCGGGTCGGCTGCCTACCGTGCCTCGTGAGCGGCCGATGGCCGCTCGGCCATTCCGCGAGGCATCAGCAGGAACACCTTGGGAGACAGGCGGTCCATATTCCCGCCCCTGCCGAACACCAGGCCGGCGGCGAAATCCACGAACTGCTTGGCCTCGCTGTCCGGCAGCTTGGTGAGGTCCATCACCACGGGGGTACCGGTACGAAAGAAATGCCCCACGTAGAGGGCCTCGTTGTAGTCCCGGGGACACAGTGTTTTAATCACCGCATCAGTCTCCACCGCCCGCGGTGACCGTCAAGTCCTCTGCTGAATCGGTGGTCACGCGTCGCGGCGAAGATTTCGGTCATCCACGCGGGGCGTACATGCCCGGCGGGCCGGCCGTCGCCTGTGCTCCGCCGCGAGCGGCCCACACCCCGAATCAGGATCTATCCGGGGTCCGTGCCGGACGTCGCGTCCCGCGCGGGGTGGCGGGCGGCCTGCCGTCTGGCGCGGTAGGCGCTGGCCTTGGCCCGGTTCTGGCAGGACAGGTCGCAGAATCTGCGCGAGCCGTTGCGGGTGGTGTCGAAGAAGACCAGGTCGCACCCGTCGGCCTGGCAGGCGCCGAGCCGGGTGGCCTGGCCGACGCCGATGACCATGGCCAGCGCCGTGCCCATGTCGGCCGCCCAGGCGTCCACGAGGGGCGCGTCGGGCCGGTGGAAGGCCAGCCGGTGGGGCTGACCCGGATCGACGCGCAGGCTGGGGACGGCGGCGTGCCGTACCAGCAGATCGTTGAGTGCGGCCGCGACCTCGGTGATGGTCTCGCCCGCGCCGAACGCCGGCCGTAGCCGGGCGGCGATCCCGGCCAGCCGATCCGCCTCCGCGACGGTGAGGGCACGCGGAGCCCGGTCGGTCACGACGCCCTCCTTGTTGATCGCGGCCAGTCGCTCGGCGCTCGAGGCCGGTGGCGTGACCTCGCGGCCGTGCGCCGAGGTGGCGGTGAGGCGGTTGACCAGAAGAGCGGCCAACTCGATCCTGCTACCGACGTAACTGTCTATTTGAGGTTGACGAGTGATGCGCCAAGGATCTATTGTCACTGTCATATTCTACATAGGTAGTGATGAACGGGGCTTATGATGTCGGAGTTCTCCAAGCTGGCACGGCAGATGTGGCACCAGATCGAGCCGGTGCACGCGTCGCTCTACTTCTCCCCCGAGGCTTTCGACGAGGCGGCGCGGCTCGGCTACGACATCGAGTCGCGCTGGCCGAGCTACTTCGCCTGGCGTACGGCGCCGCTCGGTGCCGCCGGGCCGAAGCTGGTCACCGGCACCTACTACAGCTTCAGCCCGGCGGCCGTCGCCGAGTACGTGCCGGGCATCTGGGCCACGGCACGGCCCGAGGCGGTGCTCCAGGCCCGGTTGCGGGCGGTGGACCGCACCTTGCGCACCCTCCTCGGTGACAAGGTCGCCACGCCCGAGCTGGCCGAGGCGGCCGAGCTGGCCGTCAGGGCCGCCGAGAGCGCCGAGGTCGTCCACCGGCCCCTGGCCGCCGCCAACCTCGATCTGCCCTGGCCCGAGGAGCCGCACCTGGCGCTCTGGCAGGCCTACACCGTGCTGCGCGAGCACAGGGGCGACGGGCACCTGGCAGCCCTGGCGACCGCGGAACTGGACGGGTGCGAGGCGCTGGTCTCGTTCGCCGCGATCGGGGCCGCACCGGTGAGCAACTTCGCGGGCCGCGGCTGGAGCGACGAGGAATGGGCGGCCGCCCGCGACCGGCTGGCCACCCGTGGCCTGGTCGACGCGGAGGGGGTCGCCACCCCGGCGGGCCAGGCGCTCCGTGACCAGGTCGAGCGGATCACCGACGAACTGGCCGCCGGGCCGTGGCGCGCGCTCGGGACCGAGTCGGCCCAACGGCTGGCCCTGCTCAACCAGCCTCTGCTGGGCGCGGTGTTCGAGTCGGGGATGCTGCCGATGGTCAGCACCCTGGGCATCGGCAGCGTGCGGGCGCCGGAATAGGGACGGCCCGGTCTACAGATCGACCGCCCCGGCGATCCTGTCCCGCATCGGCCGCCTGCTCAGCGACTCCAGCGCCTCGTCGACGAGCCTGCTCAGCGGGTAGGACAGCTCAGCCTCCAGTTCGGCCGCCGCCGCGCTGGTCGCCGCCCACTCCTTGTCGAGGAGGGGCATCAGTGACTCGGCTCTGGCGGTCAGCCTGACGATCCGCTGGCGCGCGTCGGCGCCGGGGGTGAGAGTGACCAGATCCTCCTTGGCCAGCTGCGCGACCGTCTGGCTGGCCGCCGAATGCGTGACACCGATCGCTCTGCCCAGGTCACGGATGGAGCTGGGCCCGGTGGTCGCCAGTGTTCGCAGGATCGGTGTGTAGCGCGGGCGGAAGCCGTCCAGGCCGAGGTCGGTGTAGACGGCGGCGACCCCCGCGTCCAGCTGGTCGAGGAGATGGCGCAGCCGCGTACCGAGTAGCTCGGGAGTTGACATGCCACTAATGTACCAGTGCTGTTATATCTCCGGAGAGGAACTCGCCTTGTACCCCCCTATCGAGCCCCACGAGCACGGCCTGCTCGACACCGGTGACGGCAACCTCGTCTACTGGGAGGTCTGCGGCAACCCCGCCGGCAAGCCCGCGGTCGTCGTCCACGGCGGCCCCGGGTCGGGGTGCGGGCCCGGCCACCGTCGCCTCTTCGACCCCTCGCGGTACCGGGTCGTCCTGTTCGACCAGCGCAACTGCGGCCGCAGCCTGCCGCACGCCGGCGACCCCGCGACCGACCTGAGCACCAACACCACCCATCATCTGGTCACCGACATGGAGCGCCTGCGCGAGCACCTCGGCATCGACCGGTGGCTGCTGTACGGCGGATCGTGGGGCTCCACGCTGATGCTCGCCTACGCCGAGACCCACCCCGAGCGGGTGTCGGAGATGGTCGTCGCCAGCGTCACGATGACGCGCCGCTCCGAGATCGACTGGCTCTACCGGGGGGTCGGGCGGTTCTTTCCCGAGGAGTGGGAGCGGTTCAGGCGGGGAGTCCCCGAGGCCGACCGCGACGGTGACCTGCTCGCGGCCTACGCACGGCTCATGGCCGACCCCGATCCCGAGGTGCGGGCCAGGGCGGCGCACGACTGGACCGCCTGGGAGGACGCGGTGATCTCCCTGGAGCCCAACGGCACGCCGAACGCCTACAGCGACCGGCCCTCCGCCGCCCTGCTGGCCTTCGTACGGATCTGCGCGCACTACTTCTCCAACGCCGCCTGGCTGGAGGAGGGGGTCCTGCTGCGCGAGGCCGGACGGCTGGCCGGGATCCCCGGCGTACTCGTCCACGGCCGCCTGGACCTGGGTGGACCGCTCGACACGCCATGGCAACTCGCTCAGGCCTGGCCCGACGCCCGGCTGGTCGTGGTCGACGACTCCGGGCACACCGGCAGCGACACGTTCAGGACGGAGATCCTCTCAGCCCTCGACGCCTTCGCCGCCTGAGCACGCGAAAGGCCGGCGGCCGGTACGGGAGCGGCCCAGGATTCGCCGAGCTGAGGTCTCACCTTCCCCGCGAGCCGTGCGCGGGGCGTGCGGACGTGGCGTGTCCGCGCGGAATACGGGGGGCCTCGGGGTACCGAGCCCTGGGGATTCGCCGGGGGCGTTCCGGGTGAGCCTCCGGGCGGCGTTCGACGCGGACCTCGGGACGGCGGACGTACACCGGATCACCCGGCTGGAGGAGCCGGTAGAGGGGGACGGCGTTGTGCAGCGGGACCCGGACGCATCCGTGGGAGGCGGGGAAGCGGGGAACGAGGGTGGAGCCGTGGATGGCGATGCCGCCGTTGAAGTAGACGGAGTAGAACATCGATCCCAGGATCCCGGTGGACCAGCCGGGGACCCGCGCTCCGACCCGGTAGTCGCCGACCGGGGTGTCGGCGAACCCGCAGTGGCCCTTCTCGCAGTACGACATGCGGGCACCGGTCGAGATATGGGTCACCAGCACGGGTTTCCCTTCCTTCCACACCGTGAGGAGCTGGCGTCGCAGATCGATCTCGGCCCGCTCGGGCCCTCCGTACCCCACCAGGGGCCTGATGCGCCTGGGGCGCAGGAGGGCCTGCCAGGTCGGCAGGTCGATCCTGTCGACGGGCCTCAACCCGTTGGCCTTCTGGAAGGCCCATACGGTCATGCGCAGCGCGGAATCATACGTGGAGCTGAGATTTCCCGGGGTGAAGCCCAGATCTCTAAGCCTTTTCTTCGCATTATGTACCTCGATTCCCCTGCTGCCCATTTTGAGGATCGTGAATTGGTCGGGAAGGGGGGCCTGCTGGAAATCCGGGGAGGGGTCGATCGCGGCGTGCGCGACGCCGACGGGGAGGGTTGTGGCCAGGGCGAAGATGGCGCCTGCGATCAGGGAGCGGTGGACGGTGCTTCGCATATGTGACGCCTATCCGCTGGCAGGAGGGATTAACCCTGTAATGCCGCTTGCCAGAAAGTAAGAGTTATACCGCTACGTGCGACCCGACGGTTAATGTGGAGGGATTTTCCCGAGAAAACAGATATGTGTTTTCAGGTGATGTTATGTGATGATTTTAGGGACATATATAAGATATTTTCGGAGCCGTTGAGCGCGAACGGTGCACTGCCGCGCACCGCTCGCGCTCGCGTGCGGGTGCGCCCTGGGGCGTACGAGAAGCACGGAACCTGAACGCCGGTCCTCGCTCCCGCCGATCCGCTCGCGAGCCGTACGAGAACGCAGGGTCTGGTACGGCGTGCGGTGTACCTATATAGTGCAGATTGCAATAAAGAATTTTGCACTACACGGAGCGTGGGGAGTGGCCATGGCACGGGGCGTCGATCTGGTCCGGCTGACCGTGCTCGCGCTGCTCTCGGTCCGGCCGAGCCACCCCTATGAGATGCACCGCTTCGTCGTCGACACCCACAAGGACTACGTGACCGGGCTGCCGCGCAGCCTCTACCACGCGGTCGACCGTCTGGTCAGGGACGAGCTGATCGCGGCTGTCCAGACCAGCAGGGAGGGGCGGAGACCGGAGCGCACCGTCTACGAGCTGACGGATGAGGGCAGGGCGGAGCTCGCCACCCGGCTGCGGCGGCTGCTTGAGCAGGTGGGGCCCGACAGCCTCACCTTCACCGCGGCGATCTCGCTGATGGGGTGCCTGCCGAAGGCCGAGGTGGAGCGGGCGCTGCGGGTCAGGGCGGCCACCCTCGAAGGGAGGGTCGTCGCGGCCGACGCCAGTCTGAAAGGGCTCACCGAGAGTGGGCTGCCCCCGGTGCTCCTGCTGGAGCTCGAATGCGAACGCGCCCTGCGCGCCGCCGAGCTCGACTGGGTACGCGGTCTCCTCGTCCGGCTGGAGTCGGGCGAGATCACCTGGACCGGCAGCATCAACCGTGAGCTGCCGGTCCGGATCGACGAGGACGATGAATCGCCCCATCCGCGCGAAGAGCAGGAGAAGGACCAAGAACCGCCCGGTCTCTCCGGAGACGACGCCGCACGACTGAACACCCCTGGGAGCTCACTGTGAAGTCCACTCCGCTGTTCGAGGCGGCCGGGGTGATCGAGGCCCCGGTAGGCCGGGTGGAGCGGCTGCTGCTGGCCGTGCGTCCCGGACCCGTCGGCGCGGACAACGTCTGGCTGCTGGCGGAGCACGGCGGCGTCGTGGCGGGCGGCCCGGAGCGGTTCACCCTCAGCACGCCGATACACACCATGACCGTCGAGGTAGGCGAACACACCATCGCCTTCCAGGGCGGCTGGTGGTACCGCGGGGAGTACGCCGTCGAGCCGCACTCGGAGGGCGCCCTGCTCACCCACCGGGTCCGCAACGTCGCGACCTGGGGACGGTGGGGCGTGCCGCTCGCCAACCGCTTCTTCATGGGCTTCGACAGGAGCACGCGCGACGGTTTCACCGCGGGACTCCGGCGGATCGGCGATGAACTGGGCTGCCGTACACGCCTGCTCTGAGCGCACGGTGTTTCCGGTACCGGCTCCCGCGGTGAGAGCCGGAGAACGCCGGGTGTGCCCCTCTGGGGCGCACGGGATGCTCGCGGACGTCACGAAGACATCCCCGTACGGGATCCAGGGGGGCACCGGCCGATCAGCCGAGCCGGATGACGCCCTTGGAGACCTTGATCTTCCTGCGGGCCAGCGGCCGGGTGGCCGGCCCCCTGGCCACCGAGCCGTCGGCGATCCGGAACCTGCTGCCGTGGCAGGGGCAGTTGATGATCCCGCCGCGGATGGTGGCGACCGCGCAGCCCTGGTGGGTGCATTTGGCGCTGAAGGCACGGAAGGTGCCCTTGACGGGCTGGGTGACCACCCATCTGCCGTTGATGATCCGGCCACCGCCGACGGGGATGCTGCTGGTCTTGGCGAGCACGGGGCCGGCGGTCTCTCCGGCCTCCTCGGCGGCCTCGGCCGGGCGTACCAACGCGACGGCCGACGCGATCGCGGCGGCGGCGCCGCCCGCGAGGCCTCGGAAGATCATTAATCGACGGGTGGGGGTGGGCATGGCGGGCCTCCCGGGGGGACGAATGGATCGCGTGTGTGGTTCATATCACAGGAAAGCGGGCCTGCAGGCAGGCTCCGCGATCCTCCCCGGCGATGCGCAGGCTGCCACCGTGCCGTACCGCGATGTCCCTGGCGATGGCCAGCCCGAGGCCCGATCCGCCCGCGTCCCTGTCCCTGGCCTCGTCCAGCCGGGTGAACCTGTCGAAGACCGCCTCGTGGTGCTCGGCGGGGATGCCGGGGCCGTCGTCGCACACGTCGAGCACCGCCTCACCGCCGTCGGATGCCAGCCGGACGGTGACCGCGGAGTTCGCGTGACGTACGGCGTTGTCCACCAGGTTGGCCACCAGGCGGCGCAACTGCCCGGCCGAGCCGAGGACCACCGTGTCGGCCGCCACCTCCAGCGTCACCCTGATCTCCGGCCTGGGCCGCGATCGGGCCGCCTCCTCGGCGGTCACCTGGCCGAGGTCCACCTCCTCGTGGCAGACGGGCTCCGCCGCGTCCAGGCGGGCGAGCAGGAGGAGGTCGGAGGTGAGCACCTGGATCCGTTCCACGTCGGTCAGCGCCTCGGCCGCCAGCGGCCCCGGCGGTGCCAGCTCAAGGCGCGTCCTCAGGATGGCCAGCGGGCTGCGGAGCTCGTGGGCGGCGTCGGCGACGAAGCGCTTGTGCCGGCTGACCGCCAGTTCGAGGCGGTCGAGCGTGCGGTTCATGGTCTCGGCGAGGCGGGCGATCTCGTCGCGCGACCGCGGTACGGGGACCCGCCGGTGCAGGTCGCTGGCGGTGATGTCGGCCATCTCGGTACGGATGGCCGAGACCGGTGCCAGTGCCCGGCCGACGGCGAGCCAGGTCAGGACGGCGACCAGCAGGAGCAGCGCGGGGATGCCGGGCAGCAGCAGGCCCCACAGTGCCCGCAGCGCGTCTCCCGTCGGCTCCAGCGACGCCCTGGCCTGCACGACCAGCACGCCGTCGGCGGCGTCCACGGGCATCGTGGCCAGGGCGAAGTCGTCTCCGGGCGCCCATTGCGCCACCTCGGCGGGCTGGGCCGCGGTGCCGCCCTGGAAGTCCCGCACGACTACTGGGGGTTTTTCCCCGGGTGATGCGGTGGCGGCCGGGCTTCGGACCGAAAGCTCGGAAACCAGCGGTGCGGGGTACGTGAGGATCTTGACGTCGGGGTCGAGGAGAGTCGTCTTCGCCAGACTGACAACATCGGCGGGTTTTCCGGCGACCGCCACGCCGCCGGCGAGCACCTTGGCGGTGGCGTCGGCACGGCGGACGGCCTCGTTGGAGGCGCTCCGCGCCAGGCTCCCGGTCAGCACGCCGACGAGCACCGCGGCCGCCACGCCCAGCGCGACCGCGACGATGGCGGTGGCCGCGAGGGTCGTCCGGAGCCGCACCGACAGACGCGACGCCACCTCAGGCCTCCAACCGGTAGCCGGCGCCGCGCACCGTCACCAGCGACGAGCGGCCGAACGGGGAGTCGATCTTGCGGCGGAGCGCGCTGATGTAGACCTCCACGATGTTCGGGTCGCCGTCGTAGGAGAAGTCCCACGCCTGGGCCAGCAGCTCGCTCTTGGAGACCACCTCGCCCTGCCTGCGCGCCAGGCCGTGCAGCACCGCGAACTCCTTGGGGGTGAGGGGGATGTTCACCTCCCCGCGGCGGCAGCGGAGCCCCGCGGGATCGACGGTCAGGTCGCCGACCACGATGGACACCGGTCTGGCGTGGCCGCCCCGGCGTACCAGCGCGCGCAGCCGGGCCAGCAGCACCACGTAGGAGAACGGCTTGGACAGGAAGTCGTCCGCGCCGGTGTCCAGGGCCTCGGCCTCGTCGTGCACCCCGTCCTTGGCGGTGAGCATCAGGATCGGCGTCCAGTTCTCCGCGTCGCGGAGCCTGGCGCAGACGGTGTAACCGTTCATCCGGGGCAGCATGACGTCCAGCACGATCACGTCGTACGGGTTCTCGGTCGCCATCCACAACCCGTCGCGCCCGTCGTACGTCACGTCGACGGCGAACCCCTCGCCCGCCAGCCCATCCTTCAGCAGATGGGCCAGACGTTTCTCGTCCTCAACCAGCAGCACACGCATACCGCTCAGAGTGCCGCACTCCGCCTAAAGCCAACCTGAAGATGATTTCTGCTGCCTTCAGGCTGGGTTCAGGCAGCGGGCGGGAGTCTGTGATCTCCAGATCCGCCTGACAAGGAGAACACCCATGCGTATCCGCATGCTCGCCGCCGCCGTGGTGACCGCGGGGGCACTGATGGCCACCCTGACCGGGGCCGCCAACGCCGACGACACGCCCACGCCGGGTCCCAAGGAGGGCACCGTGCAGATCCAGTGCGAGGGTGGCGGCCAGGCGACCCTGATAACGCGCCGGCTGACCGAGGCCGAGATCAAGGAGTTGGCGAAGGCCGGATCGTCGCCCGCCGCGCCCTTGGTACGGGCCGACGAGGCCGGGGTGCCGAGCGGCCAGGTCAAGGTCTTCAGGGGCACCCGGGCGGAAGGGGAGGACGCGAAGGTGCTCCCTCCGCTTCCCGAGGGCGTGACTCCCGGCAAGGACGTCAAGGTCATGGCCGCTCCCTCGGTGCCTGCGGTGCCCGGGGACCCGGAGGCCGTGGCGATGACCGTGATCCTCGATGACGTCTCCGAGGGGGCCGAGAGGGTCGAGGGGGCCAGGAAGGCCGAGAAGGTCGAGGGGGCCGAGGGGCCCGGAGGTGCCGCGTTCAAGGTCACGAGCACGCCCGCCGAGGGCGCCCCCGTCGTCACCTGCGCCAAGAAGGAGTAGCTCCGCGGGGGTGATCCCAAAGACCTGCGAGCCGGCCGGGGAAACCCGTGCGGGAGTGACTCCGGCCGGCTCGCAGCCGATCGGGACGATCGGGGAGCGTCCCGGGAGGCCGTACCGTGTTGGGGGGCCGGTGCGGTTCAGCCCTCGGGGAAGGTCGGGTGCGGGCCCAGGGCCCAGTACTCGTACAGGCCGTAACCGACGTGGCCGTCGTACTCGAAGCGGCCGACCGCGTCGACCAGGCCCCACATCATGGCGGCGTCCTCCGGAAGGGTGTGGGTGACGCCCTGGACCACCGGTTCCGGCCCCTGGTACATGCCGTGCCTCCAGTCCGATTCCAGGCCATATCCGGTGCCCACCATCAGGTGCACCGGGAGAATCGGGGTGCAGTGCACGTCGAAGGGCTTGCCACCCGGCGGAGAGAAGGAGATCGTCGCCTCTCGTACGTCCCGGGTGCCCTCCGCGTACGTCGGACGGTACTCGGGACGGCCGAGATACTCCTCCTCGCCCTGCCTCGGGGTGCCGAACCCCCACACCCGCACCGCCTCCTCCAGCACCCGGCGGCCTTTCTCGTCCTCCTGGACGATGCACAGGATGGCGTGGTCGTCGAACTGGATCGGGGTGTAGAGCCAGTAGAAGGTACCGGCGTCGCGGGCCTGGATGCCGGGGGGCTCGGGCTCGCCGACCGGGCGGATGCCCCACGAGCGGTCGCGGGTGCCCTGCCAGCGGTCCGGGGTTACCTCGACGCGCTCGTCGCCGATCAGTATGTGCCCACTCCACCTGCCGGTCTGGGCCAGCCGGGAGGAGTCGAACAGCACGCGCTCCTGCCGGCGTAAGAAGTGTCGGGGCTCCAGCGTGGCCGGGATGGTGCCCTCCCAGCTGAGGTCGAAGGAGAGGCCGTGCTCGGTGGGGTCGAGCACCACCCGCAACCGCCTGAGTCCCTCGATCACCTCGACCCGGAACGGGCCGACCCGGGTGTCCATCCGGTCGTCGCCGAGTTCCCGGGAGGCCCGGACCACGCGGTGCAGGTTCCGGTGGCGTACGCAGGCGAACGCGTCGGTGACCCCGAGGTTGGGATACTGCCCGAGGCCGACGATGAGCATCAGCTCGTCGGATCCGGCGTGACAGTTGAAGTAGTACCGGTCGTAGAAGTTACGGTCCGAGGTCGTGACGTGCCGCATCACCTCGGGTGACTGGTGTACGGGATGGTCGTCGAGGGGCGACAGCGTCATCGGGTGCTCCTTCTGTCTCAGGAACACGTTCTAACAAGCGCTTGGTGAATCGGTCAATGGCGCGCGGTCCGCACAGCGGTATGGCCCGCGCCTTCGAAGGCGCGGGCCATACCGCTGACAGGTGACGTACGCCGTGGTCGGCCGACCCGGGTACGTCGTACCGCTAGGGCAGTTTCTTGGACGTGTGCTCCGCCTTGGCGTCGGCCCTGCCGCCGATCTCTTCGGCCTTCGACGTGGCGTCGTCCGTCACGTCGGAGGCCTTGCCCGCCGTCGCCCCCATCTTGTGTCCCACCCATTGGGACGCGTCGGAGGTGCTGTCCTTCAGGGTGTCCGCCCACTGGTCGGCGTTCTTGCGATACAGCGCGTAGCCCGCCGCTCCGATCGCGACGCCGGTGACCAGCAGGACCATCGGCCATCCGCGGGACTTGGTGGGCTTGGGATCAATCCTCGCGGCAGCCTGGGACAGCGCGGCGCTGAGTTTCGGCGCGAGCTGTTCCTCGATCGAGTGCGCGGCGGCGTCAAGCCTCGGTGCCGCCCACCCGCGTGCGACGATGATCTTCTCACCGGCCACGTTGCGAGCATGATCGGCCATCTCAAAGGCCTGGCCGGCCACGTCGCGGGCCTGGCTGGCCAGCGGGCTGACCCGATCCACGACGAGGACAGCCTGAGCCTTCGCGTGGCGCAGCCGCCTTTCCGGAGCCACGATCTTCATGTGGCGCTTTCCAAACAGTGCTAGAGGCACAACAACCTCCCCATTCGTTGGGGCCCCGTCGCCACCCCTTCCCGCTCGAAGACGGCTCAATCATGACGGCCCGTGGGAGGATGCATGAGGGATCGGCTCCGGCCGAAATCGTCAAAGCGCTACAAAAGCAATACGTTGCATAGGCATTGCCACAACCTGAAGGGGGCAGTCCGATCATGGCTGAGAAGTTGATCGCGAACCTCAACACCAACCGCGGGAGCGTGAAGGTCCAGCTCTTCCCGGACCACGCGCCCAAGACCGTGCGCAACTTCGTCGAGCTCGCCGAGGGCACCCGCGAGTGGGTGCACCCGGAGACCGGCCAGAAGTCCACCGCCAAGCTGTACGACGGCACCATCTTCCACCGGGTCATCTCGGGCTTCATGATCCAGGGTGGTGACCCGCTGGGTCAGGGTGTCGGCGGTCCCGGCTACAAGTTCGACGACGAGATCCACCCGGACCTCTACTTCAACCGCCCGTACCTGCTCGCCATGGCGAACGCGGGCATCCAGATGGGCCGCGGCACCAACGGCTCCCAGTTCTTCATCACCGTGGTGCCCACGCCGCACCTGAACGGCAAGCACACCATCTTCGGTGAGGTGATCGAGGGTCAGGACGTCGTGGACGCCATCGCCAAGACCGACACCGACGCCCGCGACCGTCCCACCGAGCCCGTGGTCCTGGAATCGGTGACCATCGAGCGCGTGCAGAGCTGATCTCTCGCCCGGCGGCCTCCTGTGGAGGCCGCCGTTCGCGTTTCCGGCCGGCGTCGCTCAGCCGCCGTTTATGTGTGTACGGGCACTCGGGATCGTGAATAGGCTGGCAGTCTGGGGATAACAGAACGCGCGAAGGGGCCAGCCACAGACCATGACCACCCAGCCGTCCAGCGACCCCGACACCGTTGTCCCCAACTGCTACCGGCATCCAGGGCGTGAGACCTACGTCCGCTGCCAGCGCTGTGAGCGCCCCATCTGCCCCGACTGCATGCGCGAGGCCGCGGTGGGCTTCCAGTGCCCCGAGTGCGTGGCGGAGGGCAACAGGGGCATGCGGCAGGCGCAGTCGGTGTTCGGCGGCCGGGCGGTCGTCACGCCCCGGGTCACCTGGGCGCTGCTGGTTCTCAACGTCCTGGCCTACTTCGCCGAGACCGTGCGCACCGACTGGGTGCTGGCCAACTTCGCGATGAACTCCTACGCCGTCGCCTACGACGGTGAGTGGTGGCGCCTGATCACCGGGGCCTTCCTGCACATGCCGCTCGGTGGTGGCGGCTGGGCCCTGACCCACATCGTGTTCAACATGTGGGCTCTCTACGTCATCGGCCCCGAGTTGGAGCGGCGCCTCGGCTCGGCCAGGTTCCTGACGCTCTATCTCCTCGCGGCGATCGGCGGGTCCGTCGCGGTCTACCTGTTCGGCATCGCCGCGGTCGGTGCCTCGGGCGCGATCTACGGCATGTTCGGCGCGCTGTTCGTGCTCGGCAGGAAGCTCGGCTACAACGTCCAGGGTGTGCTCTGGCTGATCGGCATCAACGCTGTGATCACCTTCGTGATCCCCGGCATCAGCTGGCAGGGACACCTCGGTGGCCTGATCGCCGGCTCCCTGGTCGCGGCGGTGTTCGCCTTCGCCCCGGCCAGGAGCCGCAGCGCCGTCCAGTGGGGAGGTTGCGCGGCGATGCTGGTCGTTCTGGTCGCGCTGGTGCTGGCGTTGCCGCCGTTCGCCGTCCAGGCCGAACTCGGCATCTACGGTTGATCCACACCCTGATGCTTCCCCAGGGTGTGGATAATGCCTGTGGAAAAGGCTAACGCCAGCGGGTGGACAGGATCACACCGAGGATGATGAAGGCGAACCCGACCAGCAGGTTCCAGTTCTGGAGGGCGCCGAGAACGGGCGCGGTGGGCGCCACGTAGTAGACGGCGATCCACAGGATGCCGACGATCCAGCAGGTCACCATGACCGGCGCCAGCCAGCGCGGGCTGATCTTGATCTGCTGTGCGGTCTGCGGCGGGGTGTAGACCGGCTTCTTGCGAGTCTTGGGCTTGGGCACTGGGGTTCTTCTCCTGCGTCAACCCTGCGCGATCCGGACCGTGCGCAGGCCATGTCGATTAGCGTAGTCGCTGGTGGGTGAAGTCCCGTGTAAGGATAGTCCGCGCAGGTGGGCCATGGCGATTCCGTGAGGCACCATACTGCGGCAAATGTTCTGCCGGACCCGTGATTCGTTCCCGTCGGGCGGGTGTCCCGTCGCTAGCCTTGCCCTTCGTGAGAGCCGTGTTGAGGGTCATGGGCGATCTGAGCATCACCGCCGGCCTGGTCATCCTGCTCTTCTGCGCCTACCTGTTGTGGGGCACCGGCTCCTACACCGCGGAGCAGCAGGTGCTGTTGCAAAGGCAGCTCATCGAGGGTGGGAAGGCCGGCCGGGGACACGGGCCCGGCCCGGTCCGGCTGGGCGGGGCGGTCGCGCTGCTGTCGATTCCCAGGCTCGGCGACGACTACCGGTACGCCGTCGTGGAGGGCGTCGACCAGGACCGGCTGCGGATGGGACCGGGGCACTACCCCGGAACCGCCATGCCAGGAAAAATCGGTAATTTCGTTCTTTCGGGCCATCGGACCACCTATGCCGCTCCCTTCGGCCGCATCGACGAGCTCCAGCGGGGCGACCACATCGTGGTCGACGCCCGCGAGGCCCGCTACACCTACCGGGTCACCGGCAGGCGCGTCGTCGACCCCACCGAGCTCGGCGTCATCGCCCCGGTCCCCGACCAGCCGGGAAAGACGCCCACCAGGGCGACGATCACCCTGTCCACCTGCCACCCGAAGTACTCGGCCGCCCAGCGGCTCGTCGTCTTCGGCGCGCTGGACCAGAGCCAGGACCGCCTCGGACGCCCCGAATAGCCCCGGCGACCAACCCCGACAACCCGGAGAAGGAGTCTCGTGTACGGCTGGATCTGGCGGCTGCTTCCCGGAAACCTCGCGGTCAGGGTGTTCACCGCCGCCGTACTGGTCGCCCTGGTCGCGGCCGTACTCTGGTATTTCGTGTTCCCCTGGATCGAACCCCGCATCTCCCTCGACCCGACCGGCGTGGGCTGATGAGCCGCGTCCTGGTCGTGGACAACCACGACAGCTTCGTTCACACCATCGTCCAGTACCTCCGTGAGCTCGGCGCCACCTGCGACGTGCGGCCGCGTGACCAGGTCAGGGTCGAGGACGCCGCCGGCTTCGACGGGGTTCTGATCAGCCCCGGTCCCGGCACCCCGGAGAACGCGGGCGTGAGCGTCCCGCTCGTCGGCTACTGCGAGGCCCACGGCATCCCGCTACTCGGCGTCTGCCTGGGGCACCAGGCCATCGCCATCGCCCACGGCGCGACCGTCTCGCGAGCCCCCGAACTGGTGCACGGCCGCACCAGTGAGATCACGCACGACGGGCGCGGCGTCTTCGCCGGCCTGCCGTCGCCGACGACCATGACGCGCTACCACTCACTGGCCGTCCTGCCCGAGACGGTTCCTGAGATCCTTGAGGTGACCGCGACCACCGGTGACGGCGTGATCATGGGCCTGCGCCACCGTACGGCCCCCGTCGAGGGTGTGCAGTTCCACCCCGAGTCGGTGATCTCCCAACACGGTCATCGGCTGCTCGGAAACTGGCTGGAAAGATTGTTGTAACGCGGCGCCCTTCCTGGGCGATTGACCAGTGAGAGTCCTTCCGCCATCGCCCCCGAGTGGCGGAAGGACTCTTCCCCGTTTCCGGGCTCTCGCACAGGCGATGCCGGAAGGTCACGGGGAACGAGGAAGGCCCCCGCGATCGCGGGGGCCTTCTCATCTGCTCGCCATGTGTTCCGGGTCAGGTCCCGTCGGGCGGCGACTCGTCGAAGATGGTGCCGTCGTCGGGCTGCGTGGGCGTGTCGTCCGTCGGCTCGTCGGGAATGGTCGGTTCGTCGGACGGGTAGGTCGGCTGCTCGGTCGGCTGGGGCGCCTGCCCGCTCGACACGATCAGCGTGATCGTCGTCCCCGGCTGGTACTTGCCGCCCGCCTCGGGAGACTGGCTCAGCACGGTGTCCTTGGGCAGGTCACTCGGCTGCTCGACGACCTTCCACTTGAAGCCCGCCTCCTTGAGCATGTTCTTGGCGTCCCCGACGGTGAGGTTGACCACACTCGGGACCTCCACCGCCTCCTTGGGCACGTAGATTCGCACGGTGCTGCCCTTGTTGGCCTTCTTGCCCGCCTCGGGCAGGGTCTCGAAGACGATGCCCTGCTTCCGGCTGGAGGGCTTGCTCTGCAGGCTGACCTGGAAGCCGGCGTCCTCAAGGGTCTGCTTGGCGTCCTCCACGGTCATGTTGAGCACGGAGGGCACCTCGACCTTCTCGATGCCCTTGGAGACCTTGAGCGTCACCTCGGTGTTCTTGTCCACCTCGGTGTCGGCCGCCGGTTCGGTGTCGATCACCGAACCCTTCGGTATCTCCTCGTCGAACGCCTGGACCGTCTTCACCTTCAGGTCGAGGTCCGTCAGCGCCTTGGTCGCCGCCTCCATGGTCTGCGAGGCCAGCGGAGGGATCTTCACCTTGCCCGAGGCGGTGGGGGTGCCGGGGGAGCTGAGGAACATGTAGCCCACGCCGACGAAGGCGCCGATGACCAGCAGGGGGATGAGGATCCACGCCGCGGTCTTGACCGCGGTGTTGCTGCTCTGCTGCCGGCGCCGGCCGCGCTCGCCGGTGCGCCCGCCCCCCTCCTCGCCGTACTCGTACGCCGGGACGGCGGTGGTGCGCTGGGTGGCCGGGCCGCCGGGCCCGGGAGCCTGCATCGTCCGGGTGGCCGAGCCGTAGTTGTTGGACAGCGCCATGGTCTGGGCGTCCGTCGGGATGCCGGACATCGCCCGCTGGATGTCGGCCCGCATCTCCCCGGCGCTCTGGTAGCGGTGCGCCGGGTCCTTGGCCATCGCCTTGAGCACGATGGCGTCGGCCCACTGGGGGATGTCGGGGTCGATCTGCGACGGCGGGATCGGCTCCTCGCGCACATGCTGGTAGGCGATCGCGACGGGCGAGTCGCCGGTGAACGGGGGCTGTCCGGTCAGCAGCTCGTACAGCACGCAACCGGTGGAGTAGAGGTCGCTGCGGGCGTCGACCCGCTCGCCCCTGGCCTGCTCCGGCGAGAGGTACTGGGCGGTGCCGATCACCTGGGCGGTCTGTGTCATGGTCGCGGCCGAGTCGGCCATCGCGCGGGCGATGCCGAAGTCCATGACCTTGACGTCGCCGTTGCGAGTGATCATGATGTTCGCCGGCTTGATGTCCCGGTGGACGATGCCGCCACGGTGGCTGTAGTCCAGCGCCCGAAGGATCCCGTCGACCAGTTCGGCGGCACGCTCGGGCAGCAACCGCCGGTCGGCCCGGAGCAGGTCGCGCAGCGTGCGGCCGTCGACGTACTCCATCACGATGTAGGGAACGGGAGCACCCTCTGAGACGTCCTCGCCGGTGTCGTAGACCGCGACGATGGACGGGTGGTTCAGCGACGCGGCGGACTGAGCCTCCCGGCGGAACCGCGCCTGGAAGATGTGATCCCTGGCCAGGTCCGCGCGGAGGGTCTTGATGGCGACGATCCGATCCAGCCGGATGTCTCGGGCGCGATAGACCTCGGCCATGCCGCCACGCCCGACGACGCCGTCAAGCTCGTAGCGATCGCCGAGGCGTCGGGGCTGAGTCATTTCCTGCACTGTCCCTTACCGTTCATCTTGGGTGCCGGTGGGCTCTTGGGCCACCGGTGTCCATCATCGACCCGTTGCCGCATCACGTCTCCCCATTCGGCTGGTCTGTCTCGCCGGGTTCGGGAGTCGTACTCGGTGTGGGGCTCGGTGTCACCGTCGGGGTGGTGGGCGTCGGGGTGGGAATCGTCGGGCTGGGGCTGGGGCTGGGCGGTGGTGGCGTACTCGGCCTTGCGGTGGGCGTGGCCGATGTGCTTACCGTAGCCGACGGCGTGACCGAGGGGCGGACCGTCTTCGTCGGCGAGACAGGTGGTCTGCTCGCCGGAGACGCGCTCCGGCTCGGCGTGGCCGTCGGCGATTCGATAGCCGGGCTCGACGGTACGACCGGTTTCTCCGGCTCGCTGCCGCCCGGCCGGCCGGTCAGCTCGTAGGCCGCCAGAGAGCCCAACCCGACCGCGGCGGCGCACGCCGCGACCACGGCGACGATCACTGTTCTCCTGCGCGGGCGACGGCGCCCATGAGGCGCAGGCCCGGTACCCGGGGGCGTCCCGCCCGCCCCGGCACCCCCGCCGGCGCCCTCCACGGAACCTCCGCCCGCACCGGCGTGTGCCCCGGAGCCCGCCCCGGAACCCGCGCCCGCACCTGCGGCGGGGCCGACGGGTGCGGCCATGGCCGAGGTGATCTCCTGCGGCCACTCGGTCGCGGGCTCGGCGCGCCAGCCCGAGGGGTCGGTGAGCATGCCAAGACCGGTGGCGTCGGTGGCGGCCAGCGCGTCGAGCAGCACGTCCGCCCGTTCCGACAGCTCCCTGGCGCCGGCCGGGCGCCGCAGCGGGTCCTTGGACAGGCACGCCATGACCAGGTCACGGACCGCGGGTGGGATGCTCTCCGGGAGCGGCGGCGGGGGCTCGCCGATGTGCATGAGAGCGATCGCCACCTGCGTCTCGGCGCGGAACGGCGCCCGGCCGGCCAGGCACTCGTAGGCGACCACCCCGAGGGAGTAGATGTCGGTGGCGGGCGTCAGCGGTTCGCCGGACGCCTGTTCGGGGCTGACGTACTGGGCGGTGCCGAGCAGGACTCCCGTCTGGGTGACCGGCGCGGCCTCCAGCACCCTGGCGATGCCGAAGTCTGTGATCTTTATCACGCCCGCCTCGGTCACCAGCAGGTTGCCGGGCTTGATGTCCCGGTGGATGACCCCCGCGCGGTGCGCGGCCTGCAGGGCCCTGGCGGTCTGATGGACCACGTCGAGGGTGACCTTGGGGCTCAGCGCGCCGTCCCTGGCCAGGATGCCGGCCAGGGACTCGCCGGGCACCAGCTCCATCACCAGGTAGGCGACGCCGTCGCTCTCGGCGTAGTCGAAGACCTGCGCGATACCCGGGTCGGACAGCCCGGCCGCGATGCGGGCCTCGGAGCGGAAGCGCTGCCGGAAGGCGGGATCCTCCGCCACGTGCGCACGGAGCAGCTTCACCGCGACCTCGCGGCCGAGCAACTCGTCCCTGGCCCGCCACACCTCGCCCATGCCGCCCGACGCGATACGCCCCAGCGGGCGGTATCGGCCCCCGAGCAACGCGGTCATCTACCCAGCACCGCTTCCATCACGCTCTTGGCGATCGGGGCGGCGGTGTGGCCACCTGAGGCGTCGTCACCCGCGCTTCCGGACTCGACGATCAGTGCGACGGCGACCTTGGGGTCCTCGGCGGGAGCGAAGGAGATGAACCACGCGTGGGGAGCCTGGCCCCTGGCGGTCTCGGCGGTGCCGGTCTTGCCGGCGACCGTCACGCCCGGAATCTGCGCCGCGCTCGCCGTGCCCTTGTTGACGACGTTGACCATCATCTCCTGGAGCTTGCGCGCGTTGTCCTCGCTCATCGCGGTGTCCAGCTCGTCGGGGTCGGCGGTCTCGATCTCGCCGCCCTCGGCGTCCGCGATCTTGTTCACCAGGTACGGCTTCATGACCACGCCGTTGTTGGCGATGCCGGCGGCGACCATGGCCATCTGCAGCGGGGTCATCTGGTTGCTGCGCTGGCCGATCGACGCCTGGGCGAGGGCCGCCAGGTCCTCCTCGGGGCCGATCCCGCTCCCCGCGACCGGCAGCGGGATCGACAACGGCTCGCCGCCGATGCCGAACTTGGCGGCCTGGTCGCGCAGCGCGTCGTAGCCGAGCTCCATGGCGATCTTGCCGAACGGGGTGTTGCAGGACTTCTCCAGCGCGAACGAGAGCGTCACGCGCCCGGCACCGCAGGCCGCGCCACCGTAGTTGGGCAGGTCGGCGGTGGTGTTGGGCAGGTCGAGCACCTGCGGCGCGTCGACCTGGGTCTCCGGGCCAAGGGTGTCGTCGCTCTCCAGATAGGCCGCCATGGTGACCACCTTGAAGGTCGAGCCCGGCGGATAGGTGCGCTCGATGGCCCGGTTGACCAGCGGCTTGTCCTTGTCCTTGTCCAGCTTGTTGTAGGCCTCGTTGACGGTGGCCTTGTCGGGCTTGGAGAGCGGGTTGGGGTCGTAGGTGGGGATCGAGACCATGGCGAGGATCGCCCCGGTCTTCGGCTCGATCGCGACCAGCGCGCCCTTCTTGCCGCTGGCGCCCAGCGCCTTGTAGGCGGCCTCCTGCGCTCTGGGGTTGATCGTCAGGTCGACGTTGGCGCCCTTGCTCCGCTTGGCGGTGAACAGGTCGATGCTCCGCCGGATCAGCAGGTCGGCGCTGGTGCCGTTGAGCAGGCGGTTCTCCGTCCGCTCGATGTCGCGCTGGCTCTCGGGTGCGAAGAACCCGGTGATGGGCGCGTAGAGCTTGCCCTCGGGGTAGCGCCGCTGGAAGCGGAACTTGGTGTCGCCGGTGTCGACGGACTCGGCGAGGACCTTGTCGCCCGCGGTGATCCGGCCGCGCTCGACCTCGTACTGGGCGTAGAAGTTGCGGGTGTTGCGCGAGTCGGCGCGCAGGTCCTCCGCGCGCACGGCCTGCAGGTAGTTCACGTTGATCATGAGCAGGCCGAACATGAGCAGGCAGGCCAGGGCCGCGCGCTTGAGGGGACCGTTCATCGCTGGAACACCTGCGTCATTCCTTCGTCCTGGATGGCCTGGGGCGGAGGCTTCCTCGCCGTATCCGACATGCGTACCAGCAGCGCGATAAGGATCCAGTTAGCCAGCAACGCCGATCCGCCCTGGGACATGAACGGGGTGACCAGGCCGGTCAGCGGGATCAGGTTGGTCACGCCACCGACGATGATGAAGACCTGCCATGCCAGGATGAACGACAGGCCGCCCGCCAGCAGCTTGGAGAACGGTTCGCGGGCCGCGATCGAGGTGCGCAGGCCGCGCTCCACCAGCAGGGCGTAGACCATCAGCAGGGCCATCAGCCCGGTCAGGCCGAGTTCCTCGCCCGCGGCGGTGAAGATGAAGTCGGAGAAGGAGAGCGGGATCAGGTTGGGGTGGCCCTGGCCGAGACCGGTGCCCAGAACGCCGCCCTGGCCCATGCCGAACAGGCCCTGCATGAGCTGGTAGCTGCCGCCGAACGTGCGGTCGTACAGCTCCGGGTCCTCCGGGTTGAGGAAGACCTCGAAGCGGGCCGCGACGTGATCGAAGATGAGCCCCGCCAGCACTGCCCCGCCGACGAAGAGCAGGATGCCGATGAGCACCCACGAGGTGCGCTGGGTGGCGATGTAGAGCATCGCGATGAAGGTGCCGAAGATCAGCAGCGAGGAGCCGAGGTCCTTCTGCAGGATCAGCACGCCCAGGCTGAGGCCCCAGGTGATGAGCACCGGGCCGAGGTCGCGGGCCCGGGGCAGGTCGATGAAGAGCAGCCGCCGCCCGGCCAGGGCCAGCACGTCGCGCTTGGCGACCAGGTAACCGGCGAAGAAGACGACCAGGGCGAGCTTGGTGAACTCCGCCGGCTGGAGGCTGAAGCCGGCGATGCCGATCCAGATGCGGGCGCCGTTGATCTCCTGACCGAGGAACGGCAGCAGCGGCGAGACCAGCAGGGCCAGGCCGAGAGCACCCGCGGTGTAGGTCAGGCGCTGTAGCGCACGGTGGTCGCGCAGCACGATCAGCGTCACGGAGAACATGACGACCCCGACGGCGGTCCACAGAAGCTGGTTGGTGGCCGAGGCTCCGTCCATGCCGGCCGCCTCAAGCCGATAGATGATCACCAACCCGAGGCCGTTGATCAGTGTCACCAGCGGCAGGATCAGCGGGTCGGCCCAGGGCGCGAACTTGGCCAGCACCAGGTAGGCGGCCAGCATGAGACCGCCCAGGCCGAGGCCGTAGGTGAGCATGCCCGCGGGGACCTGGTTGTCGAGCGCCAGCCCCACATTGGCGTACGCCAGCATCACGATGGCGACCGCGAATGCGAGCATCGCCAGCTGGGCCAACCGCCGTTTGGCGGGAAGCGGGACAGGCTCGGCGCTAGGGGTGCTCATGTGTTCACTGTGACCTTGTGGGTTCGGGGGCCCTGGGGACGGGGGGCGTGGAGGACGCGGTGGCACTCGGCGACGTGGTCGGCTCGGCCTTGTCGTCGGGCTTGTCGGCGGCCTTGTCGTCGGGCTTGGCCGCGGACGACTTCAGCTCTTCGATCTTTTTCAGGCCCGCCTCGACGGTGGGGACGGGGATGCCGTCGCGGACCTGGCCCTGCTGGAACGCGCCAAGGGTCGTGATCGATTCTGCGGTGCTCTTGGCGACCTCGAAAAGCTCAAAGGGGCCGAGGTTGGTCTTCACGCCTTGGAAAACCACGATTTCGTTACCTCTGGCCCCTACGAAGTATTGATCGTCCAGCCATTGCCCGCCGAAGTACCAGCCTAGGCCGCTTCCGATGACGATGACACCGCCCGCCGCGGCCACAAGGGGCCACAGCCGGCGACGTTTGGCCGGCCTGGCGGTGGCCCTGATGATCGGCTCGTCGGGATCGTCGTCGGCGATGACCGGTTGCGGCATGGTGACCGCGCTGGCACGTCCCGCCGGGGTGTCCGGTGGCTGTGACCGTGGCATGCCGGAGCCGGCGGCACCGACCACGGCCGCCTCGGTGCGCGGGGCGAAGCTCTCGTCCACCTCCAGCACGTCCGCCAGGACGCAGGTGATGTTGTCCGGACCACCGCCCCGGTTGGCCAGGTCGATGAGGGTGCGGACCACCCCGTCGGGGTCCTCGATCGTGGAGAGCGTGTGGTGCAGGGTCTCCGCGCTCACCACCCCGGACAGGCCGTCGGAGCAGAGCAGGTAGCGGTCGCCGACCTGGGCCTCGCGCAGGGACAGGTCGGGGTCGACCTCACCGCTGCCGTCGAGCGCCCGGAGCAGGATCGACCGCTGTGGGTGGGTGGCGGCCTCCTCGGCGGTGATCCGGCCGTCGTCCACCAGCGACTGCACCAGCGTGTGGTCGTGCGTGATCTGGTAGAGCTCTCCCGCGCGCAGCAGGTAGGCCCGGGAGTCGCCGACGTGGACCAGGGCGACCCTCGTCCCGGACCAGAGCATGGCGGTGAGGGTGGTGCCCATGCCCTTGAGGCTGGGATCACGGCCCACCATCTCGTGCAGCTTGCGGTTGGCGTCGCGTACCGCTGCCTCGATGGTGCTGAGCAGGTCACCTCCCTGGGCGTCCACGTCGAGTGAGGACATCGCGGCGATGGCGACCGAACTGGCCACCTCGCCGTGTGCGTGGCCGCCCATGCCGTCCGCGACGGCGAGCAGGCGGCCGCTGGCGTAGGCGGAGTCCTCGTTGCCTTCGCGGAGGAGGCCGACGTCAGAGCGGGCGGCGTAACGGAGTGCGATGGTCATTTGCGCAATTCGATGACGGTCTTACCGATGCGGATCGGAACACCGAGCGGCACCGGAGTCGGACGGGTGACTTTTGAGCGGTCGAGATAAGTGCCGTTGGTCGAGCCGAGATCTTCCACGATCCACTGACCGTCCTGGGGGAAGAGCCGGGCGTGCCGACTGGAGGCGTAGTCGTCGCTGACTACCAGCGTCGCGTCGTTCGCCCGGCCGATGGTGATGGGCGTCTCCGAGAGGGTAATGGTGGTGCCTTGCAGGGGGCCACCGGTGACGACCATCTGCCGTGGCTCCCCCTTCTTGGATTTGGCCGCGGGCTTCACCGGCTTGGGAACCTTGCGCGCGGGGACGACGGCGGCCGTGCGTGATCCGAACAAGTCCGTCCGGATCACGCCGACCGCGGCAATCACGAAGAACCACAGCACCGCGAGGAAAGCGAGCCGGATCAGCAGCAGCGTGAGCTCGGACATGGACCGTCTATTTACCTTTAATCGCGCCGGAAAACCAGAGTCGTTCGCCCCAGCGTCACGCGAGTGCCGTTCTGGAGCTCGACCCGGCGAACCGGCTGGCCGTTGACGAAGGTGCCGTTCGTGGAGCCGAGGTCGACGAGCGCGACCTGGGGACCCTCCACCCGTAGCTCGGCGTGGTGCCGGGACACACCCGGGTCGACCAGCCGTAGATCACAGTCGGTGCCCCTGCCGAGCAGGGTCACCGGGGTTGTCAGGTCGAAGGACCGCTGGCCCTGCGGGTCGTCCTGGGTGGACACCAGCAGGCGGGGGCGGCCTCCGAACGCGTGCGGTTTGGCGGTGGGCACGTCGCTCACCGGCTGGCGGATCTCGTCCTGCTCGACCGTCGCGCCACGGATCACGCCCGAGCGGATGCGGAACAGACCGACCGCGAGGTCGTCTGCCGTCTCGAAGCGGACCCTGACCGGTCCCACGAAGGAGTATCCCTGTTCCTTGGCGTACTCCCTGGCGAGGTTGGCCAGCTCGTGGCTGATGCTGTCCGCGTAGACCTCCAGTCGCTCGCTGTCGGTCGTGGACAGCTCGACCACGAAGTCGTTGGGCACGAGAGTGCGCCCCTGGGCGACGATCGCCGCCCGCTCGTCCATCTCTCGTTGGACCGCACTGGCGACCTCTACCGGCTGAAGGTCAGATTTGAACGCCCGCGCAAAGGCCCCTTCAACCAAGCCTTCGAGCCTCCGCTCGAAACGCTGAAGGACTCCCACCGGGTACCTCCCCTCCTCCGTCTATGTGGTCGCGGCCGCTTGGGGGCTCGTTGGCTCGGTCCTCGCTCTCTCGCACCCAGCTGCTCCGCTTTCGCATCTAGGAGGATCGTATCCGGGTTCGTGGGTACCGGCTGATACGTGCTAATGTTTCGACCGCACCCAACAAGGGCGGGTGGCGGAACGGCAGACGCGCACGGTTCAGGTCCGTGTGTCCGAAAGGACGTGAGGGTTCAAATCCCTCCTCGCCCACAAGATCATGACCCCGGTTACGCGGATACCGCGACCGGGGTCTTGTCGTTTCCTGGGAAACCGCGCATTCATCTGAGCCATCCATGAGGTCTCGTGGCGGACCGAGTCGATCATCGATCAAGGTAGCCGCTTGCTCCGTTATAGAGAAGTCTCGGGGCTTGCGTATGGGTCTTGTGGTTTTTGGGGTGGTGCGGCACGCCTTCCCGTTCTACCCGGCCACGCTTGCTGATCGCTTTCGGATGACTTGCATGGGTTCGCCGGTTGACTTATTACGCTGACAGAGAAAACGGGCCGAGGGGGAGGATCTCCCCCGGCCCGCCGAGTCGATGGATCGGCGGGCCGATCCGGGACGAGGGGGTCCCGGAGGTGCGGCGCCCACCGGCGCCCACCGGCACCCCCGGCGCCCACCGGTGTTCACCGGGGGCGACGGCGGGGCGCCTCGGAGACGACCTCGGCACGGAGTGCCCAGGAGGCCGGTGAGGGGCCCCGGCCGCCGCACTAGCGGGTCGCGAGCACCCGGACGCCCAGGATCTCGCCGAGCAGGTCCGTGAGGCTCACCATGCCGATCACCTCGCCGCCGCCGTCCGTGACGAGGCCCAGGTGCGCGTGGGCGTCCTGGAGGGCGGAGACGGCGTCGGGGATCGTGGTGGCCTTGTCCAGGCGGGGCACCGGCCGGGCGAGCTCCGCGGGGCTGGCATCCGGCCGGACGAGGATGTCCCTGACGTGCACCACGCCCAGGACGTCGCGCGGCTGGCCGGAGGTGACCAGCAGGCGCAGGTGCCCGTCGCGCGCGGCCACCTCGCGGATGTGCGTGCCCGTCGCGTCGCCGGGCACCGAGGTGGCCTTGGCCAGCGGCAGCATCAACCGTTCGACCGGCTGCTGGTGGACTCGCAGGGCCCGGGTGAGCAGGTCGTGCTCGTCCCGGTCGAGCAGTCCCATCCGGCCCGACTCACCGACCAGCATCGCCAGCTGGACAGGGGTCCTGGTGGTGGCCAGCTCGTCCCTGGGATGCACGCCGAACAGCTTCAGGATCCCGTTGGTCAGGCCGTTGAGCGAGGCGAGCACCGGCCTGACGGTCCAGGTGAAGCCGCGGAACGGCAGGGCCAGACCCATCGCGGCGATCTCGGGATGGGTCAGCGCCCACGACTTGGGCGCCATCTCGCCGACCACCATGTGCAGGAAGGTGATGATCGCCAGTGCGATCATCAGCGAGATGGGGACCCGTAGCGACTCGGGCACGCCGACCGCGCCGAAGACGGGTTCCAGCAGGTGCTCGACGGCAGGCTCGGTCACCATGCCCAGCCCGAGCGAGCAGAGCGTGATGCCCAGCTGCGCACCGGCCAGCATCAGGGAGAGCTCCCTGCCGCCGCGCACGGCGGCGCGGGCGGCGATCCGGGTCAACCGGCCGCCCTTGCCCGCGAGCTCCTCCAGACGGTGCCTGCGGGCTGAGATCACCGCGAACTCGGCGGCGACGAAGAAGGCGTTGCCGATCAGCAGGGCAACACCGAGTAGCAGGGCGGCGGTGGTGCTCATCGTCGCTTCACCCCGCTCCGCTCGATCATGGAAGTCTCCGGGACAGGCTCGATCATCTGCGGCGCGGTCATCGCCGGATCATCCTCTCTCCCCGCCGTTCCCGGCGTCGCGTCCCCCTCGGGATCGTCCTTTTGCGGTACGGCGAGCGACAGCCGCACCCACTCGGGGACCCTGCGGTGCACCGACAGCACGGTGAGCACCGCGTCCTTCTCGTCGGCGCCGTCGTTCTCCAGGGGGTCGTTCCGCAGGGTCAGCGTGACGGTCACGCTGTCACCGGGCTCGGCCATCCGGCCGAGGACGGCGAGCACGAGGCCCGCGACGGTGTCGTAGTCGTCGCTCTCCGGAAGCTGCAGCCCGATGGCCCGCTCGATCTCGTCCAGCCTGAGCGTGCCCGGCAGGTCCCAGGTGCCCTCCTCACCCGCGACGACCCCCGCGGGCTCCGGATCGTTCTCGTCGACGAGCTCGCCGACGAGTTCCTCGGCGAGGTCCTCGACGGTGACCACGCCGGCCAGGCCCCCGTACTCGTCGATGACGCACGCCAGGTCGTCGCGGGCGGCGCGCATGCGCTCCAGCACGACGGGGAGCGGCAGGGAGGTGGGCACCAGGAGCGCGGGACGGGTGATCCTCTCCAGCGTCCCGGTGCTCAGCCCCGACTTGAGCAGCTCGCGCACGCCGGTGACGCCGACCACGTCGTCGCCGTTCTGGTCGCAGAGCACCGGGTAGCGGGAGTGACCGTGCCTGCGGACGGCGTCGATCAGGTCGGAGATCGGGCGCTCCTCCCTCAGCAGCACCACGCGGGGACGCGGCACCATGACGTCCTCGGCGGTACGGTCGCCGAATTCCAGCGCGCGCTCAAGCAGCTCCGACAGCCGTGGCGGCAGGTCGCCGGTGCTGGCGGACTCGGAGATGATCCGGGACAGCTCCTCGGGGCTGGCGCCGTGCTCGATCTCCTCCACCGGCTCGACGCCGACCCGGCGCAACAGGCCGGTGGCGGCGGAGTCGAACAGCCGGATGACCGGTCCGGCGATCCGCAGGTAGATCAACGTCGAGCGGGCGAGGAACTTCGCCACCGGCTCGGGACGGGCGATGCCCAGGTTCTTGGGGGCGAGCTCGCCGAGGACCATCTGGATGACGGTGGCGACCGCGACGGCCAGCGCCACGGCGATGCCGGGCACGGCGCCCGATGGGACTCCCGCGGCCTCCAGCCAGGGGCGGATGACCGTGGCGATGGCGGGTTCGGCGATGAAACCGACGAGCAGCGCGGTGACGGTGATGCCGAGTTGCGCGCCCGACAGCATGAACGACAGGCGTCCTGTCACCTTCAGCGCCCGTTCCGCGGCCACGTCGCCCGAGTCGGCCTGCTCACGCAGTACACCGCGGTCCGCCGCGACGAAGGCGAACTCCTGGGCGACGAAATAGCCGGTGGCGAGGGTGAGCAGAAGTACGGCCAGCAGGCCCAGAGCCGTGTTCACCGGGTAGCTCTCCCGGTCGGTTCAGCGGTTCCCGTGCGTTTGCACGGGCAGGTACTCCACGAGTCCGGAGTGGACACGATCATCCTTTCGAGCAGAGGTAGTTCTCTACCGTAACGATCCGGGTAGGGGTTGATGTTTCCGGATCAGCAGACGATCGCATTGTCGGTGGCTAACAACCTGTCTGAGTACATTTACATAGGGAAACCTTGGGGACCCTGCGGCATGCGCGTGAGCCGCGACGTAGCGTCGATAATGACGTTTTCACCATGAGATCAAGAAGTGGCGGGACACGACGTGGCTGACTGGCCCGAAGACGACGATCGCACTCGCGCGCTGCGGTCGCCCACGCCGGGGCCCGCGCCGCAGCGAGCGGCCGGGCAGCCCGCCCACCCCCTGCCGGGCGGGCCGGCGGGGTCCACCCGACGGGGGGCGTCCGCGGGTGAGGAGGTGCCGCCCCCCCGGGGAGGCTCGCGGGTGTACGGCAAGGCCAGGTCGGGCTCCAGCCCGGTCAGACCGCTGAACGCCTCCTCCGACGGCTCCCGCGTCGGCTCCGGCGGCCCGGGTGGCGGCGGGCCGCGGTTGTCGGGCTGGCGCCCGAAGCGTCCAGGCAGGCTGATCGTGCGGATCCTCGCCGGGCTGCTCGTCGTGCTGCTGGTCGTGGCCATCGGCGGATATTTCATGATCAACTCCCGGTTGACCAGGATCGAGGCGCTCACCGACTACGAGGGCCGGCCCGCCGACACCCCCGGCACCAACTGGCTGCTGGTCGGCTCCGACAGCCGGGAGGGCCTGACCGCGGCACAGCGTAAGAAGCTCGCCACGGGCAAGGCCGTGGGCCGCAGGACCGACACGATGATGCTGCTGCACATCCCCGACGGTGACGGCCGCCCGACCCTGGTCAGCCTGCCGCGTGACTCCTACGTGCCGATCGACGGCCACGGCAGCGACAAGCTCAACGCCGCCTACGCCTTCCAGGACGGCGGCCCCAAGTTGCTCGCCAAGACCGTGGAGAAGGTGACCGGGTTGCGGCTCGACCACTACATGGAGATCGGCTTCGGCGGCTTCGTGGGCATCGTCGACGCCATCGGCGGGGTCGAGATCGACGTCAAGCAGGCCATCAAGGACCCCAAGGCCGGGATCAACCTGAAGAAGGGGCTCCAGCTCATGGACGGCGGGACGGCCCTCGGCTACGTCCGTACCCGTGCCACCGGCACCATCCCGGACTTCGACCGGACCCAGCGCCAGCGGCAGTTCTTCTCCGCGGTGGTGAAGAAGGCGGCCAGCCCCGGGGTCCTGATCAACCCCTTCACCTCCGTGCCGCTCGCGCTGAGCGCCGCCGACTCGGTGTCCGTGGGCGAGGAGACCGGCGCCTTCGACCTGCTCTCCCTCGGTCTCGCCATGGGTGACAACCCGGTCACCACCGTCGTCCCGGTCGGCTCCCTGCCCACCATCAACGGTCAGGCGGTCGTCAAGTGGGATCGGGAGAAGGCGCTGCGCCTGTTCGACGCGCTGGCCGAGGACAAGCCCGTCCCCAAGGACGTCCTCGCCAAGTAGGGCCGCTGCCCCCGCCGTGGTCGTAAGCACTCCGTAAGCGGCGCGCGACCACGGCACCGGTAGCGTCGATCCCGAGGCCGGTCTCGGCCTCGAGGACCAGAGCCGGGGCCCCCACGCCGGAGGTATTCGATGAGGATCAAAAGACTGCTCCGACACCCCGCCACGTGGGGCGTTCTGGCAGTCGGTACCGTCGTGCTCGGCGTCGCCCTCTACCTGTTCCAGCCCTGGCGCCTGTTCACCACGGTCGAGGTGAACGAGGCGTTGCCGGCCGTGGCCGTGACCTCCGGGCCGGAGGCGACCCCGGTGGTGGAAGACGGGGCGAGCGAGCCCGCCAAGGCACCCGAGGGGCCGAAAAACCTGGCCAAGGGCACGTTCATCTCCCACGAGCACGAGACCACGGGCAAGGCGAGGGTGCTGGAGCTCCCGGATGGGAGCCGGGTCCTGCGGATCGAGGACCTGGACACCTCCGACGGCCCGGATCTGCGGGTCTGGCTGAGTGACCAGCCCGTCAAGGAGGGCAGGGCCGGATGGTTCAACCTGGACGACGGCAAGCACCTCGAACTCGGCGAGCTGAAGGGCAACCGGGGTAACGCCAACTACGCCATCCCCGCGGGGGCCGACCTCGACAGCCTGAAGAGCGTCACCATCTGGTGCAAGCGCTTCGGCGTCTCCTTCGGCGCCGCCGCCCTCACCTGACACAATGCCCGGATTATGAGTGTTTCCAAGGAACTGCATGCCATTGGCCGCCCGCTCGTCGAGGTGCAGCTCGCGCACCCGACGGTGGTCGGCATCGCGCGAGGGGACCTGCCCGAGCCGGTGTTCCGGTCCTGGCTGGAGCAGGACTACCTGTTCCTGCTCGACTACGTCCGGGTTTTCTCGCGACTCGCCTGGCAGGCCCCTGACGGGCACCTGGGCGACCTGGTGGATCTGGCCCACGCCACGTTCCACGAGGAGTTGAACCTGCACCGTTCACTGTCCGCGGAGTTCGGCGCCGATCTCGGCGGGGTGCGAAAGGGGCCTGCCTGTGCGGCCTACACCTCCTTCCTGCTCGACTCCGCGGCCGTCTACGCCGACGGCCTGGCCGCGCTCTACCCCTGCATGTGGGGTTACTCCACGCTCGGCCGGGCCTTGGCCGAGAACCCGCCCGACGAGCCGCGATACCGTGCCTGGGTCGACACCTACGCCCACCCGGCCTTCGCCGAGCTGACCGAGCGCATCGCCGTGATGATCGACGAGGCGGCACCCGATCCCGGCAGGGCGGGAAAGCTGTTCACCGAGGGAATGGCCCACGAACTCGCCTTCTGGGACGTGCCCTGAGCCCGTCCTCTCGTGGCCGGCTTTCGTCTTTCCCGGCCTCCTGACCTCCCTCGCCTTCGGCTCCGCTCTCCTTGGCGGCGGTCTCGCCGGTCCTTCGGCCGCGGGGCGCCGAAGGTTGGCCGATCCAGTCGGTCAGTTGTGGTGAATTAGCTCACTATCAGGGGAAATTGAGAGTCCGGATGAGGGCGTCCGAGAGGCTTTGTGCACCCATCAGGTGTGGGAGTTGGAACAATGGGCGCATGAGTGTTCCTGAGGTCGAGGCACGGGCCGTGCCGGATGACGCGTTCCTGCTCGACGTACGCGAGAACGACGAGTGGCGTGCCGGGCACGCGCCGGGAGCCGTCCACATCCCGCTGGGTGAGCTGCAGTCCCGGGTCGACGAGGTGCCCAAGGACGCGCCCGTCTACGTGATCTGCCGGGTCGGCGGCCGTTCCGCCAACGCCGCCGCCTGGCTCAACCACGTGGGCCGGGACGCGATCAACGTCGGCGGCGGTATGCAGTCCTGGGAGATGGCGGGGCGTTCGATGGTCGCCGAGAGCGGTCAGGACCCGTTCGTGGCCTGAGTGGCCTGAGTGGCCTGAGCGGTCTCAGTGGCTCGGGGGCCTGAGTCGACGTCCATCGAGGAGGCGGTCCTTGCCAAGAAAGGAATAAATGGCATAAACGGCGCGAATTATCTACCGCGGGAGCTCGGGCGTGACCGGGCTGAGAGGGCGGAACCACGCAGAGGGTCGCACAGACCCTCTAACGCGCCGCCGACCGCATGAACCTGTCCGGACAGTGCCGTCACGGCCCATCGCGTGGCCCCTGTGCAGGTCAGAGGCCACCTACAGGTGGCGTAGGTGACCCCTTTGTCGTCCGTACAGCTACGAAGTACAGCAGTAGCCTGGCTGAGAACCCGCTAGTAGTACTTCGTTAGGTTGTTCGGGTGGGTGGTGTTCTGGCCGTACTGCGGCGGGTATGTCGCGGTGGCAGGTGGGGCACGCGCCGGTCCATGCGCGGATGAGGTCCTGGAGCGCGGCCAGGACTTGGTAGAAGGTCAGGCCGGCGCTGGGGCTTTTGGGTCCAGGCGCCGGAGCGTGAGGAAGGCATGAGCGGCGGTGACCAGGGTGGCGTGGTGATGCCAGCCCCGCCAGGTACGGCCCTCGAAGTGGTCCAGGCCCAGACCGTGTTTCATCTCCCGGTAGTCGTGCTCGATACGCCAGCGCATTTTGGCCAGGCGCTCGGCCAGGCCGTGGCGAAACGCGGTGATCTGGCCGTAGCCGGCGTCGGCGACGATCACCTTCGGGGCCAGGCCCCAGCCGATCGCCTCGTCGATCAGATCCAGGGCCAGCCGCCACTTCTCCCGGTGCCTCACCTCATCCGGTATCCCGGCCCTGGAGCGGCGTCCGGCGTCCTCGTCCCACTCCTTGGGCAGGAACAGCCGCCAGGAGATCGGCACGGACGCGGTGTCACAGGCGGCGTGCAGGCTGACCGCGACCTGGCAGTTGGCCCGCTTGCCCAGCGCCTCGCACCACTGGCGGGCCACCCCCGCCGACATCTTCCCGTCCTTGGGAAAGGACACATCGGCCGGCACGGCGTCGAAGGCCGCGGTGAACTTCGCGTCCCGGTCACCTATCAGGAATCTGGCGGTGCTCCCGGCTTCCTGCAGGTCCATCACGAGATTGCGGCCGAGCGGGCAGTGATCATCGTGCGGTAGGCCAAGCGCAGCACCACAACCGAGCATCATGGCCGCTCACCGGCGCAGCGCTCGGGACACCCGCCGGGCCGAGATCGCCCATCATGCCTATGACCTGTGCGGATGAATATTCGGCATCCGCACTGTCCGCGGCGGTGATCACCAGGTTGACCGAGCAGTGGAAGGCCGAGCAGCGCGCCTTCGCCGGCCGGGGCCTGTCGGAGGCGGACTACGTCTACCTCTAGGCCGATGGCATCCACGTCAACGTCCGGCTGGAAGAGCAGCGGTTGTGCCTGCTGGTGATGATCGGGGTGCGCGCCGACGGCCGCAAGGAGCTGATCGCGCTGACCGACGGCTACCGCGAGTCCACGGAGTCGTGGGCGGACCTGCTGCGAGATTGCGCCCGGCGGGGGATGCGTGCGCCGGTGACCTTGGAGTGGTGGGACCGACCGGGTTGTCTGTCAGTAGACGGCCCGTCCACCGCTGAGGTCGTACACGAACCCGGTCGTGAAACCGGCGGCCGGAGAAACTGCCCAGGCGATCGCCTCAGCGATCTCGTCGAGAGTCCCGCAACGGCGCATCGGGATCCGGGAGGTCATGTAGTCGACCTGGCTGGCAGGCATGGCGTCGACCATCTGAGTCCTGATCACCGCGGGAGCGATCGTGTTGATCGTCACGCCAGTTTCGGCGTACTCCTTGGCCATCGCCTTGACCATGCCGATGAGGCCGGCTTTGGATGCCGAGTAGGACACCATGCCAGCATTGCCTTCCTTGCCGGCGATCGATGCCACGTGCAGGATTCTGCCGTAACCGTGCCGTGTCATGTGGGGCAGAACGGCTTGGGAGAGCACGAACGCGCCACGGAGATTCACATCGAGAACGCGGTCGAAATCCTTGACGTCGATCTCGTGGCTCGGCGCGCCGGTGACACCGGTGACACCTGCGCAATTCACCATGGCTTGCAGGGGTTGGCCGTCGCTGAGCAGCGTCGCGATCTCATCCTGCATACGCAGGTCGTCGGTGATGTCGAATTCCACCGCCTTCGCGCCAGGCAGGTTCGCGGCCGTAGCCGCCGCCCGCGGGGCGTCGCGGTCGGCGCAGATCACCTGGGCTCCGCGGGCGGCAAGCAACTCCGCCGTTGCCCGGCCGATACCGGCTGCGGCGCCGACGACCAGGACCCGCTGGCCCGAAACATCGACGCCCGCGTACGGGTTCGAGGTCATACATTGCTCCGTTCACGAAGTTCGATTGCCTCAAGACCGGCTTTCGCCAGCTGGAGATCCTGGTCCTGACGGGCCCCGCTCACGCCGAGGCCGCCGATCAACGCGCCCGTGTGGTCCTTGATCGGTAGTCCGCCGCCGAAGAGGACGAGGCCGGGAATGCTGGTCGTCGCCTGGTGGCGGAGGTCGTTGTCGTCGCGCAGCAGGTCAGCCCACTGATGGGTGGCGCGACCTGTGGACGACGCCGTCCTGGCCTTGCCGAGCGAAAGCTCGACGCTGATCAGCGACGCACCGTCCATCCGGTGGAAGGCGCGCAGGACCGCGGCCTCGTCCACCACTGCGGTCGTGACGTGCACCCCCGCCTCTGCGGCAGCCCGCCGCACGGCTGTCACGGCAGCGTCCACCTGAGCGCATGTCAGGCGTCCGCGGTATCCCGCCTGTGGGTCAGCCACCGATCTCACTCCTAGCTGTCAACGCGTGGACCACGAGTTCGTTCAAGGGCGTCGGGACGCCGACCTCGGCGCCCGTGTCGACGACCGTCTGGTTGAGGGCCGCGAGCTCCAGCGGGCGGCCGGCGAGCGTGTCGTCGAGCATCGAGGTGCGGTGATCCGGCGATCGCGACCGTGCGCTGAGCACGATCCGCTCGGAAAGGTCCTCCGGCAGTGCCACACCGCGAGCTCGGCCGACCGCGACCGCCTCGTCCGCAAGGCCGCGGACGAGGCCGGAAACAGCGGGATGTTCTGTGATGCCGAGCGGTGCGCGGAACAACGCCGTCACCGCGCCAGTGCCGACGTTCAAGCAGAACTTCTCCCATCGCAGCCTGCGGAACTGCGTCGTGGGCACGACTTGGAGCGCGTCACCTGACAGGACCATTGCGACATGACGGCCACCGTCGTCGTCGGGGACGTAGATGAGGTCACCCCCACGATGCACCACCCACCCGGGAGCGCGCAGACCGGCGCCGACATGAAGCACGGACGGCACCACCCTGGGCCGACCGCAACCCGGCTCCTCAGGCAATTCGGCGACGACGGGTTGGTGATCGATACCGTTCTGCGCCACGAGAACCGTCGTCGCCGGTGTGACCGCGGCATGGAGCCAGTGCCTGACGCCGTGAACCTGGTGCGTCTTAGTCGCCACTACCACGACCTCGGCCGACGCGACATCGGCGACCCGCGTCACGACCCGCACGTCCAGCGTGCGTACGACGCCGTCACATTCGAGCCGTATCGCGTCGATCTCCGAACGCGCGCACACCACGACCTCGTGGCCCGCGTCGGCGGCCCTTCCCGCCAGGTAGCCGCCGATCGCCCCTGCGCCGATCACGACCACGCGCGTCACGGCACCACGCCCGCCGGCGCATCCGTTGTCCGTACCGAGCCCGAAACGGTGTGGCTGTCGAGGAACTCCTCATCCAGGCGAGCGCCGATTCCCGGTTCGGCCGACACCCGAAGGCCTACGCCGGGTACCAGCTCCGGGAGGACGACACCGACGTCGTACTGTCCGTACGGCACGAGAAGCTCGATGTGGCCGAGTTCCGGCCGCGCCGCCACGAGCTGGATGTTGGCCGCGTTCATGGTGGCGCTCGCCCCATGATGCATGATGAGCCGTTGCCCGAGCCTGGCGGCATCGTCGGCGACTGCCAGCGCGCCCGTCAGGCCGCCCTTCCAGTAGCAGTCGATCAGCAACAGTTCGGCCAGGCCCTGCTCCATGGCCCAGCGCGCCGCGCCGGGGCCACCGGGCGCGGTTTCGAAGGCCGCCAAGGGAATGCTGCATCGCTCGGCGAGCCATCGGTAGGAGTCGACGTCGAAGGGCTCGAACGGCTCTTCGAACCATGTGAACTGGAGTTCGGCCAGCAGCGTCGCCAGATGTTCTGCGGCGTCCCTGTCGAGGCGTCGCGTGGCGTCGAACATCAGCGGCGTGGCGGCCGGGAGCTCCGCACGGAGCTTCCCGCACACCTCGAGGTCGTGATCATGGCGGGCCGTGGAGTGCACCTTCAGAGCGGAGAACCCCGCGGCCAGCGTCGCCTCGGCCGACCGCAGAGCGTCGGCCGAGCTGTCGAAGTGCGGGAGGCTGGCGTACACCGGCACCGTGCCGGCTGGCCTGTCGCAGAGGAGCGCGGCCACCGGCAGTCCCCTCGACTTCCCCAGGAGATCCCACAGGGCGGTGTCCAGCGCGCTCACCGCGAAGACCGGCACGTACTGCGCCAGATGGATGTGCATCATCGACGACCACAGCGTCTTCACGTCGTCCTGGTCGTCGATCCGCCGCCCGATGATCAGGGGCGCGAGCACGTGCAGGACCGCGTCGGCGATCGGCGCGTAGGACAGGCCCTGGTGCGACCTCGCGATGGACGTGCCCACACTGCCGTCGTCCGACTCGACCGTGACCAGGCAGGCCTCCTCCTGCGCGCCCCACCGCGTACGATGCAGCGGGCCCGCCGGATAGGCAATCCCCCGCGTCGTCACCCTCCTGATGGTCGTCATCGTCAGCGCCGGCAGCCGTCGGCCGACATCACGGCCCCGGTGACATAGCGAGGGGCGTCGGTCAGCAAGTAGGCGACGAATCCCGCCACCTCGTCGGGCTCGCCGTAGCGCCCCACGGCGGACGCGTCCGCGAGGCGCTGGCGGAAGGCTTCTGGGTCGTCCATGCCGGACTCCGAAATGCGCATCAGCTTGCCGTCGAGCGGCCCGGGGCAGAGGGTGTTCACCCGGACTCCCCGCGAGCTGTACTCCAGGGCGCACGCACGCGACAGCTGGATAACCCCGGCCTTGGACGCCGCATACGCCCCTCTGCGCTCGTTCGACTTCAGACCCGCCTCCGATGCCGTGTTGAGCACCCATCCGTCCTCGTTGGCCGCGATGACGGGCAATGTGTGCTTGAGCACGAGGAAGATCCCGATGAGGTTGACCTCGATGGTCTGCCGGAAGCTCTCCAGCGGGTGATCGGCGATGGGGAAGGTGCCACCCGAGATCCCGGCATTGTTGAACAGCGCCGTGATGTGGCCGAACCGGTCGACCCCGTGAGCGACCAACGCCGCCACGGAATCCTCGTCGGTGACATCCGTCGGTACGGCCAGCGCCGCGCCTCCAGCGGCACTGAGTTCGTGCTCGAGCTTCTCCAGAGCCTCGGCGTCGAGGTCGGCCAGGATGAGGGCGTCGCCGTTCGCGCTGAGGCGGCGTGCGACAGCCGAGCCGAGGTCTCCCGCGGCACCGGTGATGAGCGTGACACGTTCCGACATTCCATACCTCCGTGTGGGGTCAGGGTTGAGCGGGTCAGGGGGCGGGCACGTGCGCGTGCCTGGGCGAGCCCGCCAGCGCCGTCCCGGTGTCGGCGTCGAAGATCCGGATGTGCGCGCTGTCGGTGACCTTCAGCGTGACCTCGTCGCCGGGCCGTACGCCCACCACAGGTGGAACGCTCGCCGTCACGGTCTGGTCGTTGACGACGACCCTCAGCAGCGAGCGTGAGCCGAGCAGCTCGACAGAACGGACCGTGCCGGTGATTCCGTCGTCACCGATCGCGCCGATGGCGAGGTTCTCCGGTCTCACACCGAGCACCGCGCGTTCGACGCCGGTGGGCGCCGGCTCATCGACGCCGACGCGGACGCTGTCGGCCACGAACAGGCACTCACGTTCGAGATGGCCGGTCAGGAGGTTCATGCCCGGCTCGCCGAGGAATCTGGCCACGAACGTGTTGGCCGGATTGTTGTAGCAGTCCAGGGGCGTGCCCACTTGCTGGGCGACCCCGCCGTTCATGACCACGACCAGGTCCGACAGGACCATCGCCTCCGCCTGGTCGTGCGTGACGTAGACCATGGTCGCCGCGAGTCGTTCGTGCAGGTCCTTGAGTTCTGATCGCATCTCGAGCCGGAGCTGGACATCGAGGTTGGACAGCGGCTCGTCGAGCAGGAACGCAGCCGGCTGCCTGACCGTCGCACGTCCAAGGGCCACGCGTTGCCGCTGTCCGCCGCTGAGTTCGCGAGGGTACCGGTCGAGTAGCTGGTCGAGCCCGAGCACGGAGCTCGCGTAGCGCACGCGTTCTTCCACCTCGACCTTCGACGTACGGCGGCGCTTGGCCCGCAGGGGAAAGGCGATGTTCTCCCACACCGTGTAGTGCGGGTAGAGCGCATAGCTCTGGAAGACCATGGCGATGTCGCGATCCTGGGGCGGCACCTCCGACACCGGGCGTCCGCCGATCTCGATCGTGCCGCTGGTCGCGCGCTCGAGCCCGGCGATCATGTGCAGAGACGTGCTCTTCCCGCATCCGGACGGCCCGAGAAGCGTGACGAACTGACCTGCTTCGATCTGCAGGTCGAGGGCATCGACCGCGACGACATCGCCGAACTTCTTGGTCAGCTTGCTCAGCTTGATTCCCGCGGCCCTGTTGGTCGGGTAAGCGCTACGGTCTGTCACTGTCATCATCCCTTGATCGCGCCGGAGAGAAAGCCTCCGACCAGATAGCGTCTGAACACGATGAAGAGCACGACAGGCGGGATGGTCGCGATGACCACCCCGGCCATGAGCGGCCCCCATTCCCGGCCGTGGAATCCCTGGAAGAAGGTCAACGCCACCGGCATCGTCCGCAACGTGGGCGATGAGGTCATCGTCGCCGCGGTGATGTAGTCGTTCCAGGCGACGAGGAACGCGTAGGCGCCGGCCGCGATCAACGCCGGTTTGGCGCCGGGAATCACGATCTTGCGTGCGGCCTCCCAGCGGGAGTAGCCGTCGACCGTCGCGGCCTGCTCCAGTTCGATCGGCAGCGCGTCGAACTGCGTCTTGGTCACCCAGACCACCATCGGGATCACGTGGGCGATGTAGAGGATCGGCAGTGTCACCACGGAGTCGAGCAGCCCGATCCGGTCGAACAGGAGTTGGGTGGGCAGAAGCAGCGAGTACGCGGGAATCGTCATCGCCGCGACGAAGAACACCAGGAGGAAGCGCGACCCTCTGAACCGGAATCGGGACATCGCATATCCGGCCGCCGCGCCCCCGGCCAAGGCCAGGAACACGGTGGCGAGGGAGTTCACAATGCTGTTGAGGAGGTTCTGCATGACCCCCTCGCGCCCGAGCCGTGCGTAGTGGTCGAGCGTGGCCGGATCGGGCAGGAGCGCGGGCGGCGCCGAGAGGATCTGCCCGGGTTGCTTGAGCGAGGTCGCCAGGGACCACACCAGCGGGCCCACCACCAGGGCCAGGACCAGTCCCAGCAACGCCACGAAGAGGAATCGCCGACTCATCGCTTTGTCCTCTCCACACCGAGGATTCGCACGTACGCGAGGATCAACAGCATGTTGATCACGAACATCAGCACCGCGATGGCGTTGCCGTAACTCTGGTTGCTCTCCTCGAAACCGATCTCGTAGAGCAGGTACGACAGGGTCGTCGTGCCCTTGATCGGTCCGCCTTCCGTGAGTCCGATGATGACCTGGACCTCGTTGAAGTAGCTGATGGTCAGCGTCGCCACGACGATCAGGATCGACGGCTTGAGCAGGGGCAGCGTGATGCGCAGGAACTGCTCCCATGCGCTGTGCCCGTCGACCGACGCGGCTCGGTACAGGTCCGCTGGGATCTGCGCGAGCCCGGCGAGCAGGAGGATCGCGCCGAAGGCGAAGGTGCGCCACACGGCCACCCCGACCAGCGCCGCGGGTGCTCCCAGATTGTCAGAGAGCAACGCCACAGGACCCAAGCCGATGAACTGCAGGATTCCTGCCAGCAGCCCGCCCTCGAATGGGGCGAGGATCCATTTCCACAGGATGGCGACGACCAACGGGCTCATCGCCCACGGAATGAGAAACAGCGTCATGATGAGCCGGCCCGTCCCGCCCATCCTGTTGATCACCAACGCCGTGACCAGGGCGGCCAGCACCCCGAGGATGAGTGCGGCGAACGTGAACTGCAGCGAGACTCCGACCGCCTTCCACGTGGCCGGATTTCCGAACAGCTCGGCGTAGTTGTCCATGCCCACGAAGCCGCGGTCGTTGAAGAAGACCATGTCGCGCAGGCTCGTGTAGAACGCCGCGAGCCCAGGGATCAGGTTGGTTGCGATGATCAGCAGCGCCGCAGGGCCTACCAGCACGTAGGGCGCTCGGGCGGCCCGCCGCCGAGGAGCCGGGACGGCACTCATTTACCCCAGCCCAACTCGGATTGCGCGTCCTTCAGGATCGTCTTGACGTCGTCCTTCGTGCCGATGAGCCGCTGGACGGCGCCGTTGAGCACGTTGGCGAGTTTGGTGACGTCCTCGATGCGCTGCGGCAGCACGCGTGCGCCGTCAGCCTCGATGATCTTGACGAAGTCGGTGATGACCTCGCCCTTGTCGGTGGAGAAGAAGGGATCCTTCAGCACGGACCGGCGGTCCGGGACCTGCCCCGCCTTCTTCGCCCAGGCGAGTGAGGCTTCCTTGCTGTAGAGATGCTCGACGAAGGCCGCGGCAGTGTCGAGGTTGTCCGACTTCGCCGATAGCCCGATGTTCCAGTACGGCCCGAGCAGCGCGCTGGGCGATTCGGAGTCGAAGCTGGGCCACGCGCCGACCTTCAGCGTCGCGGGATCGTAGCCCGCGGCCGAGTCGACGTAGGCGGAGTAGCGCGGCCCGAAGGCCATGGCGATGGCGTAGCGCCCGGAGGCGAACTGGTCCTGGATGTCCTGCCCGGTCGCGGTGATGGTGTCGCCGGCGACGGCCCCGGAGGTGGCCAGCGCGCGGATGGTCTCCGCGACCCGCACCGACTGCGGCCCGAGCAGGTCGAAGCGGCCGGTCTCCTTGTCGAAGGCCTCCTCCTTGAAGCCGTTGAGCAGCATCAGGAACGGAGTCACACCCGTGTCGTTCGCGGGCAGGCCCAGGCCGAACCGCGAGTCCTTGGTCAGCTCCTTGACCGCCGCGGAGAAGGCGCTCCATCCCAGGGGCGGCGCGTCGAGCCCCGCGGCCTTCAGGACGTCCTGACGGTAGAAGAGCACCTGCGCGGGGGTGGGCCAGATGGGGAGCGCCACCCTGCGGCCGTCGAAGACCGCCTTCTGGGCGAACACCTCGAACAGGTCGGGGAGCGCCTGGCCGGTGAACTCCTTGCTCAGGTGCTTGTTGAGGTCGGCGAGCACGCCCGCCTCGTCCAGCAGGTGAAGGAAGGAGTCACGCGCCCAGATCACATCGGGCGCGTCGCCCCTTTGGGACGCGGTCATGAACTTGGCCTCGAGCTCTTCGAACGGCTGGGCCTCGACCCGGACGTCCACGCCCTTGTGCGCGGATTCGAACTCGGCGATGAGCTCGTTGAGCACGACCTCGCGCGGCGAGGTGCCTTCCGAGCTGAGAAACGTCCACACCCGGATCACGTTGCCGCCGGATTGCCTGGAGGAGCCCCCACCGCATGCGGCGAGACTCCCTGCGAGCATCACCGCCGCGGCCACCTGCCCGAGCCGGCGTAGGCGACTCGCACCTGCCCATCGATTCACTGCCTGGCTCCTCCCGGATCACGCTATGTTCAGATGCATGAACTAGCGATCGGATTTCTGAACGCTAGTTCGGCGCCGTCTGCACTGTCAACCACTCAGCCGAAACAAAAGCGACATCTGGTCACGCTGATTCGCGGCTGTTAACGTATATGTGAATACAAGTTCATATACATGAACCTGGAGAGGTCATGGGACTGTTACGTTCGTTCGCGCTCATCACCACGGCAATCACCCTGGTGGCCCTGTCCGGCGGGCCGGCCCAGGCAGATGGCCAACCCGCAAGGATCACGGCGGAGCGCTCCACCGTGATCGCGACCGGAACCCACGACTGGAACAACTACGGGCCCGACCAGTCGAAGGTCCTCACCGTCGGGGACTTCCAGTACGCGATCTTCTACTCCGAGGACCTGCGCCTCACGCTGTCCCGGCGGCAGGTGAGCACCGGCGAGGTACAGCTCGTGCGCTTCTCGCACCGCCTGTCGGCTCCGACCGACACCCACCACAACGCCGTCCTCGGCGTGAGCCAGGCCGACGGCCGCCTTCACCTGTCCTACGACCACCACGCGCACCCGCTCCGGTACATGCGATCCGTCGCGGGCCTGCTCACCTCGCCACCGGCGACCATCACCGCCGCCCACTTCGAGAGCCCGGGGCCCCTGGTGGCAGGGGGACCGCTGGAGCAGCAGGTGACGTATCCGCGCTTCATCCAGCATCCGGACGGCGACCTGTTCTTCATCTACCGGGTCGGGATCTCCGGGGACGGCGACACCTACCTGCACCGATACGACGGGGCGACAGGCACCTGGAGCCGGACCGGGATGCTGCTGTCGTCCGAGGGCGTCTATCCTCCGTGGGACGACTCGACGTCACGCAACGCGTACCTGTTCGACGTGCGCTTCGACGACACCGGCAGGCTGCACCTCACCTGGACCTGGCGCGAGGTCGCCAGCACGTTCGCCTCCAACCACGACGTGCACTACGCCTACAGCGACGACAACGGCCTCACCTGGCGCAACAACGCCGGAACGAAGATCGCCGACCTGCCGTCCGGCGACCCGCTGGCGCTCGCCGACCCGGCCGTCGCCGTCGCGGTGCCGGTCCACTCCAACCTGATGAACCAGGGCGTGATGACCCTGGACAACCTCCGGCAGCCGCACATCATCACCTACGTCTCCACGACGGTGCCCGCGTCCAACCTCCACTACGTACACTTCTGGCGGACGACGGACGGGCAGTGGCACCGGCAGTTCATCGACGACACCTCCGTCCGCCTACCGCCCATCAAGACGCTGACGCACAACGAGCCGATCCGGCGAGGCGACGCGTTCGTGGACGCCGGCAACAACCTGCACTTCTACGCGATCGTGTCCGGGGCCCTGTTCGGGTACGTCGCCGACGCGGCGTCAGGCTGGTCGGACTGGACCGTCTACCGGATCAGCGACGGACCGATCGGGCTGCTCGACCAGGGGCCGAAGTTCGACCGGGCCCGCTGGGAGTCGGACGGCGTCATCTCGATGATTGTCTCGCGTCCCCAGCCCGACGGCACCATGAACCTGTACGCCGAGGAGTTCAGCCTCCGGCCGGTGAGCCCGCCGGCGCTACCCGAGCTGACAGTCCGGCCCGCGGCGAGCGGCATGGAGATCCTCATCGGTGGAGCAGAACGGGCGGAGTCCTTCGTCATCGAACGCAAGGCGGGCAGCGGCCCGTTCACCACGATCACGAACGGCTACAGCGCGGGCACCATGCACCGCCGCTACCTCGACAGCACGGCGGCGCCTGGCGTGCCGTACCTGTACCGGGTGCGCGGGACCAACTCGGCCGGAACCGGCCCATACACCACGGCTGGCGGAACGCTGGGCGACGGCTGGACCGACTACACGCTCGACCTCGACTTCCGCATCGCCACCTGGTCCGCGGGGGTGGCGTTCCGGGTCAACAAGACGGCCGACACCTTCGACCAGGGCAGCTTCTACTGGTGGGCGATTCAGCCCGCGCGCAACGGAGGCGAGCTCCACCGGCTCGTCTTCGACCAGGGGAGCATCAGGCGCCTGCCGGTGCTACCGCTGCCGGATTTCGTCGAGGTCAACCGGGATCACCACCTCACGATTCAGGCCGTGGGCGACCAGATCACCACCTTGATCGACGGCATCCAGATCGACAGTGTCACAGACTCCACGCACGCGCGCGGATCGATCGGATTCCGCCACGGCTCGAGTGACGGGGACCGTACCTTCTATGACGACGTCGTGGTCAGGGCGCCGGGCGGGACGGTGCTCTTCGAGGAGCGGTTCGCCGAGCCGACACAGTTCTCCTGCGGCCAGTTGAACCTTGGCGAGCTGCTCATCGGCCCCGGCGGCAGGTGCGCCCTGCCCATTCGGTCACTCATGTGAAGTTTGGTTCGCTATCCTGAACTAGTACGTATGTGGCGATGAGATCCTGAGGAGCAGACCGTGAGCAGCGCCGACGAGAGCACCCCCACGATCAAGTCGGCGCTGCGCGTCATGCTGCTGGTGGAGTTGCTCACCAAGCATCCGGACGGCCTGACCTTCCCGGAGATCCGTACGGCCCTGGAGCTGCCCAAGAGCAGCCTGCACGGCCTGCTCAAGGTCATGAGCGGTCGCGGCCACCTGGTCTTCGACCCGGGAAGCAAGGTCTACCGGCTGGGCGTCCGCTACTGGGAGGCGGGCCAGGCCTACCGGGCCGGCGCCGACCTCGCCACGATCTCACTGCCCTATCTCGAAGCCGCCCGCGACACGCTCAACGAGACCGTTCAGCTCTCCGTCCTGGACGACTTGGAGAACGTCTACATCGCCAAGGTCGACGCCGACCAGGTGCTGCAGCTGGTGTCGCGGGTAGGCATCAGGCTGCCCGCGCACGCCACCGGCCTGGGCAAGGTTCTGCTCGCCCACCTCGACCCCGAAGAGCTCGACCGCAGGCTCGACGGGGCCGAGCTCACGCGCTTCACGCCGACCACGGTGGCCGACCCTGGCGAGCTGCGGCAGGTGCTCGACGAGGTGCGCGCCGCCGGCTACGCGACCGACGACGGGGAGTACACCAGGGGCGTGTTCTGCGTCGCCGTTCCCGTGCGCGGACGCGACGGAGAGGTCGTGGCCGCCATGAGCTGCTCCGTGCCAAGTATCCGCGTCGACGAAGGCACCCAGGAACGCATGCTCGACACCCTGCGAGAGCAGTCCCGCTCCCTGTCCGCCGCCCTCGGCCACCGCGAGAACCATGAGGAGTTCACCCAATGAAGCTGGCCCGCATCGGACCTCCGGGTGCCGAACGTCCCGCTCTCTGCCGCGACGGCCGTTACTACGACCTGTCGTCCGTCACCGATGACCGCTTCTTCACGCCGGACCGGCTCGAGCGGATCCGTGCGGCCACCGACCTGCCCGAGATCGACATGACCGGCCAGCGGATCGCGGCACCCGTCCCGCGCCCGGGAGTGGTGTTGTGCGTCGGCCAGAACTACGCGGCCCACGCGGCCGAATCCGGCTCCGAGCCGCCGGAGCACCCGGTGATGTTCTACAAGGCGCCCGGCACCGTGATCGGCCCCAACGACCAGGTTCTCATCCCTCGCCGCTCGGCCAAGACCGACTGGGAGGTCGAGCTGGCCGTCGTCATCGGCACCACGGCCCGCTACCTGGCCTCCCCGGAGGACGCCGTAGCGCACATCGCCGGCTACTGCCTGTCCAACGACGTCTCCGAACGCGACTTCCAGCTCGCCGTATCCGGTGGCCAGTGGTCCAAGGGCAAGTCGTGCGAGACCTTCCAGCCGCTCGGCCCGTGGCTCGTCACCGCCGACGAGATCGCCGACGTGCAGGACCTCAGGCTGCGCTCCTGGGTGAACGGCGAGCCGCGACAGGACTCCTCGACCAAGGACATGATCTTCAGCGTGGCCCACCTGGTCTGGCACCTATCCCAATTCACCGTCTTGGATCCGGGAGACGTGATCAACACCGGCACCCCCGAAGGGGTCGCCCTGTCCGGGCGTTTCCCCTACCTGCGGGCCGGTGACGTGGTGGAGGTCGAAATCGACGGCCTCGGCCGCCAGCGCACCCCCATAGGCAAGGCGGACTGACTCCTGAGCGTCCCGCAGACCGTGCTGGCCCGGTGCGTTTGTGGACGGTCAGCACCGGGCGTTCTCAAGTCGCTGAAAGACGCCGGCGAACTGGTCGGGAACCGGACCACGATGATAGGCCCCTCCTGCCGTCTCGCCTACCAGGAAATGGTCGCCGAGATGGCACGATGCGGCATCGCCTGCCCGGGCCGTCCGCCGCTTGGGGCATGGGTCGGGCCGGATACCTGCGATGACCGGGTGGCTCTGACAGCGGAGCTCCTCCTCTGTCCCAACGGTCCGGAGGACTACGACCGCTACGTCGGTCGTCCTCGACCTGGACCTGCCGGAGAAAGTCGTCGTTCTGAGCTCATATCGGCGCTTGAACGACTTCCTAGACACGCGATCATCGTGGGCGAGAGCATGCCGAAGATGGACTGGTCGATCGACCAGGAGGAGCTCGACGAACCGGGCGAGGTCCGCGTCCGTACCGGGTACGCCGGGTTCGGCTCAATGTGGACATGGAGGGCTATCAGACAGAGCCCGGCCAGAAGGACAAGTGCGGCAACGAAATCCCGGAGGGCGTATACGGCCCAAAGGATTTCGAGCGGGTCATGGTGATCCTGGAACGCACTGAGGCAGCGGTTCACCGCCTCAGCCGTCCCGGACGGCCCCGCCCCATCCTCCCGTCGAGTGCGGAATCGGCCAGATCTGTCAGGGAGCCGACCTGAGCGGGCCACCCGGCACGATCACATGCTCCACATGGCCCGCTTAACACCAGTCACCTAGTGCTCCGTTCCTCAAAGCAGGTAGATAAAACGACGTCGGCGCTGACGAGGCTCGGGAGCCGGGCGGCCCCAGATCCAGGGGTGGGCGCGGGTGTTGAGCTGCGTGGTCGCCACGGCGGTGGCGTAGGCGATCTCGTCGGGGTCGGCGAAGGTCTGCCCGGCCAGGGCTTGGCGGCGGAAGATGCGCCACCAGGCTTCTTGCAGGTTGAGCCAGCAGGCACCCTTGGGGATGAACACCTGCTGAATCCGTGGATACTCAGTGAGCCATCGACGGGTGGAGACGCTGTTGTGGCTGGAGAGATTGTCGGTGATCACCGCGATCGTGCCGGTGGGGTTGCTCTTCTCCAGCAGGGCCAGGAAGCGCTGCCAGCCAATACTGTTGCGCGATGCGGCGGTCATGGTGACCGCATGGCCGTCAGCGACGCGCAGGCCGCCGTAGACCCAGGTCTTTTCCTGCCCGCGACTGTATTCCAGAGCGGCTTTGATCCTCCGGCCGTCGCTGCTCCAGCCGGGGGCGGGATCGAAGGTTCGGGGAAGGACCGGGCCGAGTTCGTCGGCCGCCACGACCGTCACTCCCGGCGGCGGGCAGGTGTAGAGGGCAACAACCTGGGTTCTTTTGGGGCGAAGTGGGGGTCATGGCTGGTGGCCCAGGAACGGGTGCGGCGCCGGCGCACCCCCTCGGCCAGCAGGATCCGTCGCACCTGCGAGCGTGCTACCACGATGCCCAGCTCGTGGGCGGCCTGGGTCAGGGTGTCCAGCGTCCAGTTGCCCGGCCCGGCCTCATCGGCCGCGGACAGCTCACCGGTTGCCCGATCGCGCACCGGCCGGCCCGGCGGCGAGGTGCGGGCCAACGCGATGATCTGCGAGCGCTCAGCTTCGCCGATCCGTCGTTTACGGCCGACACCGGGCCGATCTCCCCATCCGTCCAGACCTTCGGCGTTGAAGCGCGCCAGCCGGTAGCGCACCGTCTTCTCCGCGCAACCGAGCTCGCGGGCGATCTGCGGCACCCGCAGTCGCTCCCAGCTCAACGCGATGATCTGAGCTCTGCGGATCCAGTCGGCCGGAGCATGTCGTGCACCGGCCAGTTTGCGGATCTTGCGTTCCTCGATCGCGTCCTTCGGCGCCCGCGCGAACAGGAGCTTCGGCACTGCCTCACCGCCCATCAACGGCCCGCGGGGCCCTGATAGTACGTCTAATCTTGCCGCTCAAAAAGGAACGCAGCACTAAGTGCGTGTTTTCGAACCCGGGATCCGTGTTACGTGGTTTTACCGATGCCGATAAGCAACGAGGCTGGAAGTATCACGTCCGCCTTTGCGGCGGATTTCGCCATTGGCCCCGGGAAGTGCCAATGGCGGCCGATACCTTGCGTCAAGCTACGCGACACGACATGAAGGAGTGCTCATCGTGACACCCGAGACGGACCCGGCGACTGACCTCAGCAGGTGGGGTGCCGCGCTGGCCAGTGCCTTCGAGATACTGCTCGATGGAAAGCCGACCGTCGACCCCGCCGCCAGATACGGGGTGTATTACGCCTCGGACCCCCTCGACGAGTTCCTGTTCCCGAATCCCTGGGCCACCCCTGACGCGCTGTCAGGTCGGGAGCCGAGGTACCTTCCGGATTCGGACGGTGAGTACCCCTTCTCCCCTTGGACATGGCAGTTCAACCTGAGCGAGTCGCTGTTCCGCTTCGACGCCGAACTCCTGGCAGGAACGGGACCGTGGGGCGACGGCGGGCACAAGGGCCCCCGGCCGTTCGGCGACACCTTCGTCGCCGACCTGCGGACCGTCTCCTCGGTCGATGAAGCCGGTGAAGTGCTGGTGCACGGCGCGGAGTTGGGACCGCTCCTGGGCCGCCATGGCGTCGACCTGACCAACAAGAAATCCAAGAAACTGAACGGCTGGCTGACCGTGCTGCTGCGCGTCGCCACCGATGGCACTCTCACCGATGCGATGCGGGCCGCCACGTTCACCGAGCGTGGCCCCGAACACCTGGTGTCGATTCACGACATGGATGACGCCCGCTCCGCCGACGAGCCCTGGGAAGAAAGGCTGAGCGCGGTCACGCATCCCGCACTCCGCGACCATCTCCGCATGCTCTGCCTCACCGAGGACGACGCGCGCAGCGAGGGCGGCTTCTACTGCGGCACCGACTACTGGCCGTGGACCGATGTCCTGGAAGCGGTCGGCTGCTCCCTTGTTGCAGGCTGGGGGTTCGGCGAGTCCCAGGCCGGTACCGCCGTCGTGCGATTGCCAGACAAACCAGGAGCGCGCTGAGCACGCTGAACCGCGCCGGGTTTCGTGGAGACTCGGCGCGGTTCACCTCGTGGCGCACAACAGCCGTGAAGTACAGCTATCGCTACGTACGTAGCTGTACTTCTGCGGACGTGCACGGACTCGTCTCGTGAGACGGTCGCGCGAACCCCGCGCTGGCCGAATCCAGACAGATGGTGCATCATGATGGGCGCGAGCTGGGGTGATCTCGGCTTTGCGTATCAACCAGCGCGGGAGCTTGGGGCAACCAGGCTGAGAGGGCAGCTACAGCTGCTGCCGACCGCATGAACCTGTCCGGGTAATGCCGGCGTAGGGAGCGTGTGATGTCGCCTGCCGTCGTTGACTCCAAGTCAGCCGAGGCTCCCCTCACCCTCGACGAGGCTCCTCCCAAGGAGCTCGGCGTGCTCGACCAGGGCGCGCTCTGGGCCAACCTGGGGGTCAGCCTGCTCGGATTCTCCGGCGCGATCGCGCTGATCGATCCGCTCGGCGACCGGCCGCTGAGCTTCGTGGCCGCGGTCCTGGCCGCCGTCGTGGGCAGCGTCATCGGCACCGCGATGGTCGGCCTGGCCGCCATTCCCGGGCAGCGGACCGGCGCTCCGGCGATGGTCCTGCTCCGTGGGCTGTTCGGCGCCAGGCTCTCGTACCTGCCGACCGTGCTGAACATCATCCAGATGTTCGGCTGGGGCGCGTTCGAGCTCTGGGTCATCGCCCAGGGCGCCCAGGCCATCGCCGGATCCTTCGGGATCGAGGTGCCGTACGCGGTCTGGGTGGTCGTCGGAGGGGTGATCACCACCGCGCTGAGCATCCGGCCGCTGGGAGCGGTCCGGTTGCTCCGCCGGTACGTCACCGCCGGCGTGGTCGTCTCGATGATCTGGTTCGCGGTCGCCCTGTTCAGCCGGGGACCGTCCATCGGCGGTGGATCGTGGGAGGCCTTCGCGCCCTCGGTCGACTACGTGATCGCGCTGTCGGTCTCGTGGGTGCCGGTCGCGGCGGACTTCGCCCGGTTCTCCAGGTCCGGCAGGGCCACGTTCACCGGTGTCGTCGGCGGCTACACGATCACCCAGGTGGCCTGCCTGGTCCTGGGAATCGCGGCGCTCGCCCTGGTCGGCAACGACACCGAACGGGTCTGGGACCCCTTCGTGGCCGCGGCGCTCGGCCCGCTGTTCTTCGGCATCCTGGTGCTCAGGGAGACCGACCAGTCGTTCGTGAACGTCTACTCCACCACCATGTCGCTGCAGAACCTGATGCCCAGGCTGGACCGCAGGGTCATCTCCGTGGTCATCGGGGTACTGGTCACCCTGCTCGCGATCTTCGTCAAGGTCGACACCTACACCGCGTTCCTGAGCCTGATCGGGGCGGTCTTCGTGCCGATGTTCGCGGTGCTCGCCGTGGACTACTTCCTGCTCGGCGGCGCCAGGCGCTGGGACACCTCCGACAGCGCGCCCTCGCGCTGGCTCATGGTGGCCCCGTGGCTGCTGGGCTTCGCGGCATGGTGGATGCTCGCCGCGCTGCCGGTCGCCCCGGAGCTGGCCTGGTGGACCTCGTTCTGGACCGACGCCCGTGACCTGCTCGGCTTCGTCCCGCAGCCGTGGATGAGCGCGGCCGTCGGCGCGTTCCTCGTCGCGGGTCTCGTCACCCTGGGCACCGGTGCGCTCCGGCGCCGTCCCTGACCGGGCGGAGGCGCGCTACGCGCGGGACTCGATGCGCAGCAGGCGTTCCTTGGCGGCCGAGCCCCCGGCGTACCCGCCAAGGACCGACTCGCTCTCGACGACCCGGTGGCACGGCACGATGACGCACACCGGGTTGCTGCCCAGCGCGTTGCCGACCGCGCGCAGCGCCCGCGGCCTGCCGATCCGCTCGGCGATCTCGCGGTAGGTCGTCACCGTCCCGTACGGCACCGAGAGCATCATCTGCAGCACCGTCCTGGAGAACTGGGTGGCCAGGCGCAGGTCGACCGTTGTGGTGAAGGCACGGAGCCGGGCGGAGAAGTAGGCGTCCAGCTCCCGGCGGACCGGGTCGAGCCGCCGGGGGTCCGGCCCGATGAAGGTGCCGACCTCCCTGCTGATCCGCTCGAAGACGACGTTCTCGTCCTCGTAGCTGCAGGCCACCACACCCCGGCCGGTCACGGCGAGGGTAAGACGCCCCAGCGGTCCGTCGAGCGTGCCGAACGCGATGTCGGGATGGCTCGTGCCGACATAGTCGGGCGAGGTCACCCGTAGCAATGCATCGATGTCGCCGGATGACATGGCCCCACCCTTTCGTATCCAGGTGTGTGGTGACCGCAGAGTATCGGACGGATCGCCCGGCCAGTGGCAACACGTGCGGGACGAAAGTGCCAAGATCAGGCCGGTTGAGACGGCACTATGGGTGTGTGGTGGACTACACGGCCGACAATGACGGGGGCATCGGCCGGGCGGTCGTGGCCGACGCGCCCAACGCGATCGTCGCCATTGATCGCGAACAGACGGTCATCGCCTGGAATCCCGCGGCCGAACGCCTTTTCGGCTGGTCGGCCGAGGAGACGGTCGGCCGGCGGGTTCCGGTGGTTCCCGAGGAGCTGATGGCCGAGCACAACGCGGTCCTGGAGAAGGTCCGCACCGGTGGCCAGGTGTCGCTGCGGACCAAGCGGTTCCGCCGGGACGGCAGCCTGCTCGACCTGCGGGTCGACACCGGCGCGCTCTCCTCGCGGGACGGCACCCTCAGCGGTTATGTCAGCGTCTACCACCTGGCCCAGGACGACGAGAGCGCCAACGACCGCAACGCCCGCCGGGCACAGCTCGTCCGCCGGCTCACCGACGTGGTCGCCGACATCAACGCCGAGCTGGAGCTGCCCGCGGTGCTCGACCGGATCGCGGCCAGCCTCGCCGACCTGACCGGGGCCGACGCGGGCGGGTTCGTGCTCATCGAGGGCGACCGGCTCCGCCTCGTGGCCCGCCACAACCTTCCCGGCTCGATGCGGAACTCCACGGCGGACCTCCGCACCAGCCTGGTCGGCAAGCTGCTGCGCGAGGGCAGGACCATCCTGCTGGAGACCGGTGACCAGGACCGGCTGGACGAGCTGATCTGGTCGCAGCTGCCCGGCCTGCACACCATCGCGCTCGGTCTCGCGGCCATGGGCGGGCGACCGTACGGCGCGCTGTACGCGCTCTTCGCCAAGCGCAAGGTGGGCCACCTGGAGCTGGAACTGCTGGAGCTCCTCGCGGGTCACGCGGGCATCGCCGTGGGCAACGCGATGGCCTACCAGGAGGCCGTACGGCAGCGGGCCCACGAGCGGGCGGTGTTCGACGCCAGCGCCGACGGCATAGCGGTCCTCGACGAGCTGGGCCGGGTCGTCCAGTGGAACCCGGCCGCCAGCGAGCTGACCGGCTTCCACTCCGCCGAGGTGATCGGCGGCCCGCCCCCGTTCCAGCTCCCGGCACCGGGAGAGAAGCTCACCATCCAGTTGCCCTCGGGCATCTGGCTGGACGTGCTCTGCGCGGAGATCGTGGAGACGGGCGAGATCGTGGTCGACTTCCGCGACATCACCCGCGCGAAGGAACTGGAGGAGGCCAAGGATCTCTTCCTGGCCACCACCAGCCATGAGCTCCGCACCCCGATCACCGTGGTCCGCGGCTTCGCCGGCACCCTCGACGACCGCTGGGACAGCATGACCGACGCCGAGCGTCGTGCCGCGGTGCACATCATCGCCGAGCGGGCCCGTTCCCTCGGCCAGCTCATGGACCACCTGCTGCTGGGCTCGCGCGCGGGGGCCGGCGAGCTCACGCTCAGGATCGAGGGCTTCGACCTGGCCGAGCTGGTGCGGGGAGCCACGTTGGGCCTGCCGATCCTGTCGGATCTGCACCGGGTCGAGGTCGACGTCCCCGATGACCTGCCCCTGGTCTCCGGCGACGCGCTGGCCACCGATATCCTGCTGGCCCAGCTGCTGGAGAACGCTTTCAAATATTCGCCGGACGGTGGTCTGATCAGGGTAGAGGCATGGGTGGATGGTGACCGGGTGGTGTTGGTCGTGGACGATGAGGGCGTGGGCATCGCCCACGCCAGCAGGGAGCGCGTCTTCGACCGCTTCGTCCAGGCGGACAGCGGTGACCGCCGCAGGTTCGGCGGAGTCGGGCTTGGTCTCTACATCGTGCGCAGCCTGGCACGGGCCCAGGGAGGAGAGGTGTCGGCGCATCCACGCCCCGCGGGCGGCACCCGGATGAGGTTGGCACTCCGCATCGCCGACACGCCGGACGCTCTTACCTGATCGACACGCCAAGGCGGTAACGAGTCGGTAACGGATCCGCTGATCTATTGTCGAATGTGCACAAGCTGTAATTGCTGCTCGGTTTCCGAGGCTATCTAACGGGGCATTTCGGTCGTACTGGGGTGAGTTCCTCAGGGGGGAAAGGCATACGGGGAGGTGAGTGCGTCGAGCGTCGTGTTGTTGCCGTATGCACCGTCCAGCGTCGCTGTCGCACGCCAACGCCTCTGCTCTGACCTGCAGGAACGGGGTGTATACGAGACCGCTATAGATGACGCGGTGCTCGTGGTCAGCGAGTTGCTGAGTAATGCGCTGCGTCACGCGCATCCGTTGCCGTCGGGGCAGATCAGGGTGTCATGGCACTGGACCGAGGAGCAGGTCGAGGTTGCGGTGAGTGACGGTGGCGCGGCCACCGAGCCAAGGGCAGGGCGCCCGACGCTCTCCTCCCTGGGAGGGCGAGGCCTCGGAATCGTCGAATATCTGGCCTCGACATGGGGAGTCAGGCACGAGGGGGACATCACCACGGTCTGGGCGGTGGTCACGGCGGTCAACACGGTAGGTAACGGCCATGTTTCCACCCCCGAACCCGCCCTCAGGGAATGCGGATAGTCCTTCCGTCGGGTGCCGTCCCGCTTCGCCTGTCATGAAGCGGGACGGCACCTCCTCCGTCCGGGGTGTCGTCAGCCTCCGGCGAGCGCGGGCCGGTGCAGTACCGCCCGCTCCCCGGTGCTCCAGGCCGTCGTGACGAGCAGGTAGATTCCGGCCGCGAGCGGCAGCACCGCCGCGACCAGCACGGTCCCGTACGGCAGCAGGGGCAGCATCCGGCGCAGCGCCGCGGGCTGGACGTCCTCACTCATCGTGTTCCGCGTCTGGCGGGAGGCGGCCCACGCCACGGCGACGAGCAGCAGGAAAAGCCCGGCGAAGACCAGGGTCGGGCCGCTGAGCAGCCCGAACCCGGCCACCGTGCCCGCGAACTGCTGGCCGAGCGGCACGCCGAGGAGCCCGTGGGTCAGCAGCGCGTTGGCCTGGCCGGCGATCGTCGAGGAGACGAACGCCTGGTAGGTCACCATGAGGAACGGCAACTGCGCCACCGACGGCAGGCAGCCTGCCAGCGGTGAGGTCCTCTCCCTGGCGTAGAGGGCGGCCAGTTCCCGCTGGAGCCGTTCGGGATGGCGGCCATGGCGTTTCTGGAGTTTCCGGACCTCAGGCGCGAGGCGGATCCTGGCCCGCTCGCCCCTGGCCCGCATGACGCTGAGCGGGAGCAGCAGGAGCCGGACGAGGAGTGTGAAAACGACGATCGCGAGCGCGGTGGAGCCCAGTGGCCCCGTGAGCGCGGTGATGAGGTCGGCGGTGAACCCGATGACGGGGTCGAACATGGTTGGGGCCCTTCTGACCGGAGTGGAGACGGTACAGAGGACGCCCGCGCACCGCGGGGGTTTTCAGAGCGCGTGCGCGCGGCACACGGTGGTCGCGGGGGGTTACGCGGGCGCCGGGCCCGCGGAGGGTGCTCTGGGCCGGGATCTCCCGGCCGCGTCGGGGTCGCGTTGCCGGACGAACATCGTCCGCCTGGCCCGATCGCGCCGCGACAGCGGCGACCGCGCCCGCGCACCGGAGGTGACGGGCGCCGGTCGCAGCGCCCAGGCGAGCAGGAGCACGCCCAGCCCGACCACGGCGGTCGCCGTCAGGACGCCGCCGCCGTCGAACATCCAGACCGTCAGCGTCTGGACGGCGAGGAGCAGGTTCATCTCTTGGACTTGGACACCACGGTGACCAGGGCGACGACCGCGAAGGCCACGACCGCCAGCACGATCACGAACTTCAGCAGCCCGAAAAGGGCGGGCAGCACGAGCCCGAACACCACGTAGAGCGCGAGCAGGGCGCCCAGGACCGCCAGCACGATACGACTCATGTGTTCCACCGTACGCTGACAGGGGAAGCGGCGGGCGCCTTGATCGTAACGATCGAGTGCTTACGGACCGGTGACACGGCTTAGGGATCTCCCCTCGCGGGCCTACCGTTGAGGTCATGAGCGCGCGGATTCTGGTGGTCGACGACGATCCGATGGTGGCCGAGGTGGTGGCCCGCTACCTGGAACGTGACGGTCACCTGGTCGAGTGCGTCGGAGACGGCGCCGAGGCGCTCAGGCGCGCGCTGTCCAACCCGCCGGACCTGATGGTGCTCGACCTGATGCTCCCCAAGATGGACGGGCTCCAGGTGTGCAGGAAGCTCAGGGAGCGGTGGCCGGTCCCAGTGATCATGCTGACCGCGCTGGGTGAGGAGATGGACAGGGTCGTCGGTCTGGAGACCGGTGCCGACGACTACGTCACCAAGCCCTTCAGCCCCAGGGAACTGGCCCTGCGCGTGCAGTCGGTGCTGCGGCGGGCGCGCGGCGCCTCGCTGCCGACCGGCACCGGGGTGCTCAGGGACGGTGATCTGACCGTCGACGTCGGGGCGCACGAGGTGCGGTTCCGAGGTGACGAGATCATGCTGACCGCCCGTGAGTTCGACCTTCTGGCCCACCTGATGCGCAACCCCCGCCAGGCCTTCAGCCGCTCCGCGCTGCTCAACCAGGTCTGGGGCTGGTCCTTCGGCGACTCCTCCACGGTGACCGTCCACGTCCGCCGCCTCCGCGAGAAGATCGAGCCGGATCCGACCGTTCCCCGGCGCATCGTCACGGTGTGGGGCGTCGGCTACCGCTACGAACCGCTGGTGGAGCCGTGATCCCCGAGATTCTGCTGATCGTCGCGGTCACCGCCGGCCTCGGCCTGCTGGTCGCGCTCGCCGGGCTGGGGGCGATGTGGCTGCTGCGCGAGCGGTCGATCGGCGCGATGCTCGCGGTGGTCGTCGTGGTGACCGTGGTGGCGACGGTGGGCGGCGTGGTCGCCATCACCCTGAAAATGATCATTGAGGGTACGCCGAGGGACATCGTGCTCAGTGTGGTCGCGGTGGGTGGTCTGGTCGGGCTGGGCGTCGCGACGGTGCTCGCCCGCCGGGTCGTGGCGGCCAGTCGCAGGCTCGTCGACGCCGTGCACGCGGTGCCCGCCTCGGGGGAGTTCACCCCACCCGGAGGTCTCCCCGCCGAGCTCGGCACGATCGCCGGGAGCCTGGATCAGGCCTACCGGCGCCTGCGCCTGGGCCACGAGCGCGAGCGCGCCCTGGAGAGCGCGCGCCGTGAGCTCGTCGCCTGGGTCAGCCATGACCTGCGTACCCCGCTGGCGGGCATGCGGGCCATGGCGGAGGCCCTGGAGGACGGGGTGGTCGCCGACCCCGAGACCGTAGGCCGTTATCACCGGCAGATCCGCCTGGAGGTGGACCGGCTGTCGGGAATGGTCGACGACCTCTTCGAGCTGTCCAGGATCCACGCGGGGGCGCTGCGCCTGTCACGCAACCGGATCGGCCTCGGCGACCTGATCGCCGACGCGCTGGCCGGGGTGGAGCAACTGGCCAGGGCCAAGGGGGTGCGGCTGGCCGGCGAGGTCGACCCGGTGATCCCCGTTCAGGCCGACGCGGCCGAGCTCTCCCGGGCGCTGCGCAACCTGGTGGTCAACGCGATCAGGCACACTCCCGGCGACGGCACCGTCCTGGTCCGCGCCTCGATCGAGGGCCAGATCGCCTGCCTGTCCGTCGCCGACTGCTGCGGCGGCATCCCGGCGGACGACCTGCCCCGTGTCTTCGATGTCGCCTTCCGTGGCGAGGCGGCCCGCACGCCCAGTGCCGACGGCGCCGGAGCGGGCCTCGGCCTGGCGATCGCGCGCGGCATCGTCGAGGCCCACGAGGGAGCGATCGGCGTCGTCAACTCCGGCCCGGGCTGCCGCTTCGAGATCCGCCTGCCGATCTCCGTCTGAACGGCACCGCCCGGCCGCCGTCGCGGGGCGCTGTCGCGGGGCGCTGTCACCGGCCCTGATCCGATCGGCCCGGGTCCGGCGAGCCGCCGGTTCGGGCCGTCAGCCGGGGCCGTTGCCGTTGCCGTTGGAGGTCGGCGCCGTGGCGTCGTTCTCGGGTCTCACCGAGACCATGAGGGGCACCTGCGCGCACTCGTCGTCCTCGGCGGTGCCGGTTTCGACGTGCCGGCAGGAGGTGAGCCTCCTGGTGGTGCCCAGGGACTCCACCATCGCCCGGAACGTCGGGCACGGCCAGCGCCACATGCAGCTGCGGCAGCGCAGGATCGGATGTGCCGTGTCGCTGGTGATGCCGCCCGCGTCACGAGGCTGGTGCAGGTCGAGCAGCCTGACGCCGAGCGTGGCGAAGTCGAGGAGCTCTTCGCGTGCCCCTTCGAGGAAGTCGAGGTCCTCGGTCGACAGGCTGGTTCTGATCGGGACGTGTCCCTCGTGATTCACCAGGCTCCGCAGTGAACTCGCCGCATCGCGCCACGAGGTGGCCTTGTCGGTACGAGTGATCATGGCCTCCAGGTGTTCCCGGAGCCGCTGCCGCTGGAGATCCTCGGGTAGGTCGGTGTTCATGGGTGCGTTCGAGCCCGTTTCCTGTAACTCAACGGCTGTCGCTGCCGTAGCGCAGCGATGATCGGGAGTGTCGGGTCTTCTCCCTTTTCCGGCCAAGCCGGTGTTGCGCAGTGTCAAGCTTCGCGCACTCCGGGTTTCCATGAGGCCGAAACGGGGGACAAAGGGCGGACGACTCGGGTTGTTCAAGAGAGCGTGACCGGTGGCTCTCGCGCCGCTAGTGTGCCCGCTGTGGAGCTAAAAGTCTCAACTCGATCTCATGCCGGGCACACCGTCGTGACCATCGTTGGCGAAATCGACCTATACACCGCACCTCGCCTGCAGGCCGAGTTCACCCGGCTGCTCGGGCAGAGCCAGACCATGCTCGTGGTCCTCGACATGTCCGCCGTGGAGTTCTGTGACTCCACCGGCATGAACGTGCTGCTCTCCGCGCTCAAGCGGCTGCGCGAGCGCGGAGGCACACTGGAGGTGGCGGCGCCTCGGCCCGCCGTACGCAAGATCCTTCAGGTCACGGGCCTAGACTCGGTCTTCGTCGTGCACGAGACCCTGCCGGAGAAGCTGATGACCTCCGAATCCCAGGGATGACCCGCTCCCCACGGCCGAAGCCCGGGGTTTCCACGCTGGAGGTGTTCGATGACCGGTACGGCGGCGATCATTCCCGCCAAGAACGAGGATGATCGGATCGGGGCGACCGTGGCCGCGGCCCTGGCGCTCCCCGGCGTCGATCTCGTCATGGTCGTCGACGACGGCTCGACCGACCAGACGGGGCGGGTGGCCAAGGCGGCCGGGGCCCACGTCGTGCGGCACAGCCACAACCGGGGCAAGGCCGCCGCGATGGAGAGCGGTGCCGAGGCCGTCCGCCTGCTCGACGCCGAGGAGCCCCGGCACCTGCTGTTCCTCGACGCCGACCTGGGAGAGACCGCCAGTACCGCCGCGCCGCTGATCGAGCCGGTCGCGGCGGGCGAGGTCGACATGACGATCGCCGTCTTCGCCACCCGGGTGAAGCTCGGCGGCCACGGGTTCGTCGTGAAGCTCGCCCGTGAGGGCGTCGAGCGTGCCACCGGCTGGACGCCCGTCCAGCCGCTCAACGGCCAGC
>NZ_JBEOZN010000032.1:0-76396 GCF_040298085.1 Streptosporangium sp. NPDC001681
CAGGACCGGCCGTTTCACGGTCGCGATCATCAGCGGTGACGCGGGCGCGGGCAAGACCATCCGGCTCAGGCGGCGATGACCTCGGAGACCGGCACGTAGGGCAGGTCGAGGGCGATGGCGACCTGCTCGTTGGTGAGCCGCCCCGCGTGGGTGTTGAGGCCCAGCGCGAGGGGGGCGTCCTGCTTGAGCGCGTCCTTCCAGCCGAGGCCGGCCAGCTTGACCGCGTAGGGCAACGTGGCGTTGGTCAGCGCGTAGGTGGAGGTGTTGGCGACCGAGCCCGGCATGTTGGCCACGCAGTAGAAGACCGAGTCGTGGACCCGGTAGGTCGGCTCGGCGTGCGTGGTCGGCCGGGAGTCCTCGAAGCAGCCGCCCTGGTCGATGGCGATGTCGACGAGCACGGAGCCCGGCCTCATGGAGGAGACCAGCTCGTTGGAAACGAGGGTCGGGGCCTTGGCACCGGGGATCAGCACGGCCCCGATGACCAGGTCGGCCGCCAGGACCTCCTTCTCGATCGCGTACGAGGTCGAGACGAGGGTCTTGAGGCGGCCCTGGTAGATGGCGTCGACGAAGCGCAGGCGGTCGATGTTGAGGTCGAGGACCGTGACGTCCGCCCCCATGCCGACCGCGATCTGCGCGGCGTTGAGCCCTGCCACGCCGGCGCCGATGACGACGACCTTGGCAGGTGCCACGCCCGGCACACCACCGGGCAGCACGCCGCGCCCGCCGTTGAACCGCATCAGGTTGTAGGCGCCGACCTGCGGGGCCAGGCGGCCCGCGACCTCGGACATCGGGGCGAGCAGCGGCAGGGTGTTGCCGACCTGGACCGTCTCGTACGCGATGGCGGTGACCTGCCGCTCCAGCAGGGCGTCGGCGCACTCGCGGCCGGCCGCGAGGTGCAGGTAGGTGAAGAGCACCTGGCCGGGGCGCATGCGGTGGTACTCCTCCGCGATGGGCTCCTTCACCTTGAGGATCATCTCCGCCTGACCCCACACCTCGTCGGCGGCGTCCAGGATCTTGGCTCCGGCGGAGCGATACTCCTCGTCACCGAGGTGCGAGCCGACACCCGCGCCACGCTGAACGTAGACGTCGTGACCGTGCCGGACAAGCTCGTACACACCTGCCGGGGTCGCGGCGACACGGTACTCATGGTTCTTGACCTCGGCAGGTACGCCGATCCTCATGGGAGTTCCTTTCGGGGTTTCAACGGGATGTCACGGTGAACCTCGGTGAACCGTGCGCGGCCGCTCGCGCTCAGAGCCGGCTCCACGCCTCCGTCAGCACCGAGCGGAGGATGGACTCGATCTCGTCGAACTCCTTGGGGCCGCAGATGAGCGGCGGGGCGAGCTGGATGACCGGGTCGCCCCGGTCGTCGGCGCGGCAGTAAAGGCCCGCCTCGTACAGGGCGCCGGAGAGGAAGCCCCTGATGAGACGTTCCGACTCCTCGGTGTTGAAGGTCTCCTTGGTGGCCTTGTCCTTGACGAGCTCGACGCCCCAGAAGTAGCCGGAGCCGCGCACGTCGCCGACGATCGGCAGGTCGCGGAGGCGCTCCAGGGTGGAGCGGAAGACCGGCTCGTTGCGGGTGACATGACCGAGCAGGTCCTCCCGCTCGAACAGGTCGAGGTTGGCCAGCGCGACGGCCGAGGAGACCGGGTGGCCGCCGAAGGTGTAGCCGTGGGCGAACATCTCGGTGCCGTTCTTGAACGGCTCGAAGAGGCGATCGGAGGCGATCATGGCGCCGATCGGCGAGTAGCCGCTGGTCATGCCCTTGGCACAGGTGATGATGTCGGGGACGTAGTCGAACTTCTGCCCGCCGAACATGGTGCCGAGCCGGCCGAAGGCACAGATGACCTCGTCCGAGACGAGCAGGACGTCGTACTCGTCGCAGATCTCACGGAGGCGCTGGAAGTATCCGGGCGGCGGCGGGAAGCAGCCGCCGGCGTTCTGCACCGGCTCGACGAAGACGGCGGCCACGGTGTCGGGGCCCTCCATCTCGATGGCGCGGGCGACGCGCTCGGCGGCCCAGTAGCCGTACTGCTCCGGTGTCATGCCGGGCACGCCGGTGATCTCGTCGGCGCGGTAGTGGTTGGTGTTGGGCACCCGGACCGAGCCGGGGACCAGCGGCTCGAACATCTGCTTGAAGGCGGGGATGCCGGTGATCGACAGGGCGCCCTGCGGGGTGCCGTGGTAGGCGATCTGGCGGCTGATGACCTTGTGCTTGAGCGGCTTGCCGGTCAGCTTGAAGTACTGCTTGGCGAGCTTCCACGCGCTCTCGACGGCCTCGCCGCCGCCGGTGGTGAAGAAGACCCGGTTGAGGTCACCGGGGGTCTCGGCGGCGAGGCGCTGGGCCAGCTCGACCGCCTTGGGGTGCGCGTACGACCAGAGCGGGAAGAACGCCAGCTCCTGGGCCTGCTTGGCGGCGGCCTCGGCCAGCTCGCTGCGGCCGTGTCCCGCCTGGACCACGAAGAGCCCGGCGAGGCCGTCGAGGTAGCGCTTGCCGTGCACGTCGTAGATATAGGAGCCCTCGCCCCTCACGATCATCGGCACCTCGGCGCCCTCATACGAGCTGTGCCGGGTGAAGTGCATCCACAGGTTGTCCTGCGCGGCCTTCATCAGTGAGGTCACGTCGGTGTTTTCAGGGTGCTTCATCACGATCTTCCCTCGTTTAGCTGAGCTCTCAACAGTCTGCCTGCCAGAACCGCTCTTGCCAAGTGAAAACGTGGTATTGAAGTGTTTAGAGCGTCGAAATCCGCAAAACATATATGCAACAACGACGAAATCCGTCATCGGGCGATGGTGGCTGACAACGGCGCCCGAATCTTACCCAACCCCCTGTTCCACTTGGCGGAACCCTGGCGCGCCGACGCCACGTGCGAGCGCCTCCGCGTCGGCGGCTGTGATCCAATAGGTAGGACGGACCAGATATTCAGATGCGAGGGAAAGTCGTGACTCCTGACGAGATCGAGAACGCCGTCACCGCCGGCCTGCCCCAGGCGATCGCGGACCTCAAGAGGCTCGTCGCCATCCCCTCCGTGGCCTTCCCCGGCCACCCGGAGGAGCCCGTGCACGCGGCCGCCGCGCTGACCGAGGAACTACTGCGGAGCACCGGCCTGCCCCGCGTCCAGCAGATCCCCGTCGAGGGGAGCTTCCCCGCCGTCTACGCCGAGGCCCCCGCTCCGCCCGGCGCGCCGACCGTCCTGTTGTACGCGCACTACGACGTGCAGCCCACGGGTGACCTCGCGCTCTGGCGCACCCCGCCCTTCGAGCCGACGGAGATCGATGGCGCGATCCACGGTCGCGGCGCGGCCGATGACAAGTCGGGGGTCATCTCCCATGTCGCGGCGCTCCGCACCTTCCAGGGCCGCTTCCCGGTCGGCGTCAAGGTCATCATCGAGGGCCAGGAGGAGTACGCCGGCGAGCGCCTGGAGTCCTTCGTCGAGCGCAACCCCGAACTGTTCCGCGCCGACGCGATCGTGGTCGCCGACACCGGTAACCCCCGGGTGGGCGATCCGTCGGTGACGACCTCGCTGCGCGGTATGGGCGCCTTCACCATCGAGGTGCGCACCCTCAAGGAGTCGTTGCACAGCGGCTCGTTCGGCGGCGCCGCCCCGGATGCCCTCGCGGCGCTGATCCGGATGCTCGCCGCCCTGCACGACGACCACGGCGACATCCGCGTCCCTGGCCTGCCACGCGGCAGCTTCCTCGGCTCCGGCCCGTCGGAGGAGGACTTCCGGTCCACCGCGGGCGTGCTCGACGGTGTCTCCACCATCGGCTCGGGCTCGCTGGCCGACCGCCTGTGGGCCTCGTACGCGATCACGGTCACCGGCCTGGACGTGCCGCCGGTCTCCGGCGCCGTCAACGCGGTCCAGGCTGTCGCCAGGGCCCGGGTGACGGTACGGGTGCCCCCGGCCGGCGACCCGAAGACGACGATCGAGGCGGTCGTCGACTTCCTGCGGCAGGTCGCGCCCTGGGGCGTTCAGGTGGACGTCGGCGACTACACCATGGGCTCCGGCTACCTCGCCGACACCGGTGGCGCGGCCCGCTCCGCACTGAACCGGGCCATGGAACGCGCCTTCGGCCGCCCGCCGCGCGACGTCGGCGCCGGTGGCTCGATCCCGCTCGTCTCCACCTTCGCCAGGCAGTTCCCCGCCGCCGCGATCCTGCTCTTCGGCGCCGAGGACGACGACGCGGCGATCCACGCCCCCAACGAGCGGGTGAACATCGAGGAACTCCGCCGCACCGCCACCGCCGAGGCGCTCTTCCTCCAGGAGTACGGCTCCGCGACGGCCTGATCGCCCGAAGACCCCGGCACGGCGCCCACGGGTGCGTGCCGGGGTGACACCCGGGCCCCTTCCCCGCCGGTCGGCGGCGGCGTTTCGCGTGATAGTTTTTGTACTGACTAGTCAGTTTAAAGAACGGCGGAACGGTGTTCGACGGTGTCGGGGTACGCGCGGCGGGGCTCTCCCTGCGGGGCGAGCGCGGATGGGTCTATCGCGATGTCGGCATCGAGGCCGAGCCCGGCAGCCTCACCGCCGTCGCCGGGCAGGCCGGCAGTGGACGGACGAGCCTGCTGCTCACCCTCGCGGGCCGGATGAGACCCGGTTCGGGGACGCTCACCGTGGGCCGGTACACCACCCCGAGGGCGATCCGGAGCGTCGCCGCACTCGGCCTGTTCGACGGGGTGAACGACCTGGACGGGGCGCTGTCCGTTCGCGAGCACGTGCGTGAGCGGGTGCCCCGCCTCCCGCGGAGCCGCGGCCGGCGGGAGTGGGCCGCCGACGCGCTGGCCCTGGCCGGGCTGGAGCCGGATCCACGCGACCGGACCCTCATCCGCGACCTGGGCCGGGAGCGGCGGGTCCGGCTCGGGATCGCGCTCGCGCTGCTCGACAGACCCGGGCTGCTGGTCCTCGACGACGTCGACGCCGGCCTCGCCCTCGATGGGCGCGAGGACCTCTGGGCCACCCTGCGCGACCTCGCCGAGCGGGGGCTGACCGTCGTCGCCTCGTGCACCGAGAGCGACCTGCCCCTGACGGTGCGCCTGCCCTGCCCCGGTGCGGCGAACGGCCCCGACACGACGACCGGCGTCGGCGCGACGGGCATCGCCGACGCGCGGGCCCTACCCGGCGGAGACCTGCGAGTCGAGAGGGAACAGCCGCGGACCGTACCCGGTGGGGAGCGGAATGACGGGGAGCAGGAGCGATGAGGTCGTTGCGGGCGGGACGGTTGGAGCTGCGGCGGTTCACCCGATCGCGGCTGACCCGGGCGGCGCTGGCCGCGGTGGTGGTGCTGCCGCTGCTCTACGCCGGGCTGTACCTGTGGTCCTTCTGGGATCCGCAGAGCAATCTCGGGAACATCCCGGTGGCGCTGGTCGTGGAGGACCGGCCCGCGACCGTCGACGGCAGGACCGTCGACGCGGGCCGGGAGCTGGCGGAGGAACTGCGTGAGCGAAGGGTCCTCGGCTGGCGCACCGTCGACGCGCGCGCGGCGGCCGACGGCGTGAACGACGGCAGCTTCTACCTGTCCCTCACCATCCCGGCCGACTTCAGCGCCCGCCTCGCCTCGCCCTCCGGGGAGGGCACCCCCGTGCCCGCCGAGCTGGGCGTGCGGGTGGACACCGGCCGCAGCTACCTCATGAAGACCATCTCCGACGCGGTGTTCACCGAGGTCAGGGCGGCGGCGGCCCGTACGGCGCTGAAGGACTACTGGGACAGCGTCTTCGTCTCCTTCGGCGAGCTGCACGACGCCACCAGGAAGGCGGCGGACGGCGCGGACGAGCTCCACGACGGTACGGCGAAGGCGCACGAGGGCGCGTCCGCGCTGCGCACCGGCCTCGGCCAGACCAGAGACGGCACTCGCCGGCTCGCCGTGGGCCTGCGCGGAGCCGACACCGCCGCGGGCAGGCTGGCGGCGGGGGCGGACAGGCTGGCCGGCGGCCTGAGCGAGGCCGAGAGCGGCTCGCGCGAGCTGGGCCGGGGGCTGAGCGAACTCACCGGCGGCGCCGCGCAGGTCGCGAAGGGCAACGCGCAGGCGTACCAGCAGATCCACGCCCAGGTACCGAGGATCAACAAGGTGGCCGACGAGGTCGTCCCGATGCTTGAGGAGAACGGCGAGCGGCTGCGGGCGCTGGCCCAGGCCGTCGAGCGGGGGGCCGACCTGGTCGCCGACGGCGCCGCGGCACCGTCCGGCGGGGCCGCGCAGGGCGCCGACCGGGCGCTGCGACAGGCGCGGGAGCTGCGGGAGGCGCTGGCGGGCAGCGCGGACGCCGACCCTCGGCTGCGCGCGATCGCCGACCGGCTCACCCGGTCCACCGAGGAGGTGGCCGCCGCGCTGCGGAGCCCCACCGGCGGTGGCGACGCGGTGGCCGGGCTACGGCGGGACGCCCGGAGGATCTCGGAGATCGCGAGCCGCACGGCGGAGGCCGCACCGGCCGCCGGGCAACGGCTCGACCAGGCCAGAGCCAAGATCAACCAGCTGGACGAGGGGCTCGGCAAGCTCGCCGAGGGCTCGGCGAAGGTGAGCGCGGGCCTCGGTCGGGCGTCGGCGGCCAACAAGAAGATCACTTCTGGGATCTCGCAGCTCGGCGACGGCGCCACCCGCCTCGGCAGCGGGCTGTCCGAGCTCGGCGGCGGGATCGTCAAGCTGAGCGACGGCGCGGCCCGGGTGGACACCGGGATCGGCCGCCTGCGTGACGGCGCCGGAGAGCTGACCACCGGTATCGGCGAGCTCGCCGACGGGTCGGGGCAGCTGAGCGAGAAGCTCGGGGACGGCGCCGAGCAGATCCCCGACTACGGCGCGGACGAGCGCGCCGGCCGCGGTGACATGATGAGCGATCCGGTCAGGCTGGCCGGCCAGGTGGTCAACGAGGTGCCCGACTACGGCACCGGATTCGCCCCGTTCTTCGTCCCGCTCGCGCTCTGGGTCGGCGCGATGGTGACCTACATGGTGTTGCGCCCGCTCAACCCGCGTCTTCTCGCCGGTACGGCCCCCGCCTGGCGGATCGCAACGGCCGGATGGGTTCCGGCGCTGGTCCTGGGCTCGGCGCAGCTGGGCGTGCTACTGGCGGTGATCAGGTTCGGGCTCGGCATGGAGGCCGCGCACTGGGCGGGGGTCGCGGGATTCCTGCTGCTCACCGTGGCGGCGTTCACCGCGATCGTGCAGGCGGTCAACGCCCTGCTGGGCACGCCCGGGCGGATCGCGGTGCTGGCGCTGCTGATGCTGCAGCTCACCTCGGCCGCGGGAACCTACCCGATCGAGACCTCGCCCGGCTTCTTCCAGACGATCTCCCCGTGGCTCCCGATGAGCTGGGTGGTCGGCGCGCTGCGGCGGCTGATCAGCGGCGGCGACCTCACCGTGGTCTGGCAGGGCTGCGGCGTGCTGACCGCGTTCACCGCGCTGGGCCTGGCCCTGAGCGTCCACGCGGCGCACCGGGGCCGCACCTGGTCGATACGCCGCCTCCACCCGGAGCTCGCGCTGTGACTACGGTTGGCCCATGACGGAGCAGCGGAGCCGGCCGGCGGCGAGAAGCGCGAGTCCGCGCGGAGGAGACGGGCGACGGGCCGAGACACGGCTCAAGCTCTTCGCCGCCGCGGTGGAGGTGATCGCCGAGCAGGGATACACGGCGGCCACGGTCGACGCGATCGCCGAACGCGCCGGGGTGGCCAAGGGCACCGTCTTCTACAACTTCGGCAGCAAGGAGGCGCTCTTCGGCGCGCTGCTCGAACACGGGATCCAGCAGCTGGCGGACGCGCTGGCCGGAGCCGCCGGAGTGGCCCGGACCCCGCTGGAAGCGCTGGACGCGGTGGTCATGGCGCAACTGCGGTTCCTGGAGGAGTACGGCGCGTTCGCCAGGGTGCTGCTCGCCGAGATCTGGCGTACCGCCTGGCAGGAGGCGGTGGCGGTGCTGCGCGGGCGGGTGCTGGGCGTCTACGTGGACGTGCTGCGCCGGGCGGTGAGCGAGGGGGTGCTCCGCGAGGATCTGGACGTGGACACCGCGGCGACCGCCGTGTTCGGCATGGTGCTGACCGTCTCGATCGAGCGCCGGGCGCTGCATCCGGACCGGCCGGTCGAGCAGGTCCACGCCACCCTCGTCGACCTCCTGCACGGCCGGCTGTCCGGCTGAATCCCGTCTTCTCCGGCTTTCCGAGGGCGCTACCGTCCGGCGAAAAATCGCCATTGGTCGTACGATCACCTCGTGGTCTACTCCCCCGCAAGACCCCGCCGGCGTGTCCTGCCGTACCTGCTCGCCGTGGTGCTCGCCATCGCTCTGATCGCCGGGCTGCGCTGGTACTTCAGCGGTGGCCCGGGGGACGAGCCGAACGGGCCCAGCGCCTGTTCCGGTGAGTCGACGCAGATCAGGGTGGCGTCCTCACAGGACAAGATCTGGATCCTGCGCGAGGTCGCGAAGGACTACAGCGGCCGTACCGTGGCCGGGCGCTGCGCCGACGTGGTCATCGACGAGGCCAACTCCGGCACCGCGATGCGGGCGCTGGCCAAGGGGTGGGACGAGAAGACCGACGGCAGCCGGCCGGACGTCTGGTCCCCCGCCGCGTCGGCGTGGGTGACGCTGCTGCGCCAGCAGGCCTCCAACACCGACGGCACCGTACCCGTCGCCGACGGCAAACCGAGCCCGATCGTCACCGCGCCCCTGGTCTTCGCGATGCCCAAGCCGATGGCCCAGGCACTGGGCTGGCCCGGCAAGGCGATCGGCTGGTCGGAGCTGGCCGAGCTGGCGGCCGCCCCGCAGGGGTGGGCGAAGTACGGCCACCCCGAGTGGGGCCGGTTCAAGCTGGGCAAGACCAACCCCAACTTCTCCACCAGCGGCCTGAACGCCACCATCGGCGCCTACTTCGCCGCCACCGGCACCACCTCGGACCTGACGGCCCGTGACGTGGCCGACCCGAAGACCCGGCGCTTCGTCCAGGGGGTGGAGCAGTCGATCGTGCACTACGGCGACATCTCCATGACGTTCCTGGGCAACCTGCTGCGCGCGGACGACCGGGGCGAGTCGATGGCCTACATCTCCGCGATCACCGTCGAGGAGAACTCGGTCACCGACTACAACCGGGGCAACCCCTCGGGCAACCCGGCCACCCTGGGCCGGCACGCCCCGCCGCGCACCCCGCTGGTAGCGGTCAACCCCAAGGAGGGCACGCTCTACTCCGACCACCCCTACGTGCCGCTGACCTGGATGGACGCGGCCAAGAAGGCGGTCGCCGACGACTTTTTGACCTACCTGCACAGCCCCGAGGCACAGGCGAGATTCCAGGCGTACGGCTACCGCTCCTTCGAGGGCAAGCCCGGCCCGCAGGCCACCGAGCAGAACGGCGTCATCCACGACGCCAAGATCACCACGCTGAGCCCACCCACCCCTGTCGTCCTGGACAAGGTCCTGCAGAGCTGGTCGGAGCTGCGCAAGAGGGCCAACGTGCTGATCGTGGTGGACAAGTCCGGCTCGATGGAGGAGGAGGCGTCCGGCACCGGCGAGACCCGCCTGGAACTGGCCAAGAAGGCGGCGATCAACGCGCTGCCCCAGTTCCGGGGGGATGACAAGGTCGGCCTGTGGGCCTTCTCCACCGCGCAGGACGGCGAGAAGGACTATCTGGAACTGGTTCCGATCGACAGGGTGTCGAGGATCGGTGGCGCTCTCCGCGACCAGTTGAACGGGCTGACCGCCGGGGGTGGAACCGGGCTGTACGACACCACGCTGGCGGCCGTCGAACGGATGCGCGGTGCCAAGGACGAGGGGGCGATCAACGCGGTGGTCTTCCTCACCGACGGCAAGAACGAGAAGAACGGCGGCAGTGATCTGGACAACCTGCTCGGCAGGCTCAACCCGGAGGTGCGGCTGTTCACCATCGGATACGGCGAGGGCGCGGACCAAGGGGTGCTCAAGCGGATCGCCGAGGCCACCGACGGGGCCGCCTACGACTCGTCCCGGGCGGACACCATCGACCAGGTCTTCACCAGCGTGATCTCCAACTTCTGACCGCTACGACTTCTCGAAGACCTCTGAGCGTGGAGACCTCTGGGCGTGCAGAACAAAGACTTTTGACCGTGGAGAACTCCGAAGGCGGTTCATTCGTCGGACAAGTACCGACATCCCCCGGGAGGCAGGGTTGTACCAGCAGCCGCAGCGACGGCGTAGGAACTTCGCCCCGTTCATCGTCGCGATCATTCTCGCCGGGGCTCTGATCGTCGCCCTGCGGATCTTCGTCGGCGCTGACGAACCCGGAGGGTCGGGCGCGTCGGAGGCCGGCGAGCAGCCCAAGGCGTGCGACGACGGCGTCACCCTGACCGTCGCCGCCTCGTCGGAGAAGGCCGAGCTGCTCAGGAAGATCGCCTCCGGCTACAGCGGCAGGACCGTGGAAGGGCGCTGCGCCGACGTCGTCATCGAGACCAAGGCGAGCGGCGGCGCGCTGCAGGCCCTGGCCAGAGGCTGGGACGAGCGGACCGACGGCCCCCGCCCCGACGTGTGGTCACCCGCCAGCAGCGGCTGGGTCACCCTGCTCCAGCAGCGCGTCGCGGGAAAGGACGCCGGCTCCCTGGTCGCCGCCGAGAACCCGTCGATCGCCAAGACGCCCCTGGTCGTGGCGATGCCCATGCCGATGGCCCAGGCGCTGGGCTGGCCGGACAAGAAGCTCGGCTGGTCGGACCTGCTCGCCGTGTCGGCCGGGTCGTGGGCGAAGTACGGCCACCCCGAGTGGGGCCGGTTCAAGCTGGGCAAGACCAACCCCAACTTCTCCACCAGCGGCCTGAACGCCACGGTCGGTGCCTACTTCGCGGCGACCGGCCTGTCCGGCGACCTGTCGGAGAAGAACGTGGCCGACGCCAAGACCAGGGACTTCGTACGGGACGTGGAGCGTTCGATCGTGCACTACGGCGACACGACGCTGACGTTCCTGTCCAACCTCCAGCGGGCCGACGACGCGGGTGCGGGCCTGAGCTACATCTCCGCGGTGGCGGTGGAGGAGAAGTCGGTCTGGGACTACAACCAGGGCAACCCGACCGGTGACCCCGCGACGCTGGGCAAGCACGCCAAGCCCAAGGTGCCGCTGGTGGCGATCTATCCCAAGGAGGGCACGCTCTACTCCGACAACCCGTACGCGGTGCTGACCGCCTCGTGGGTCGACGACGCCAAGCGGGCGGTGGCGGCCGACTTCCTGGCGCACCTGCAGGCCCCCGAGCAGCAGGCGCGGTTCGCCGAGTTCGCCTTCCGCTCCTACGACGGCAAGGCGGGCAAGCTGATCACCCAGGCGAACGGGCTGCTGCCCGCCGAGCCGAAGACGACCCTCAGCCCGCCCGCGCCGAACGTGCTCGACAAGGTGCTCGCCAGCTGGGCCGACCTGCGCAAGCCCGCGAACGTCCTCATGGTCATCGACGTCTCCGGCTCGATGGGCGCCACCGTGCCCGGCACCGGCAAGAGCAAGCTCGACCTGGCCAAGCAGGCCGCGATCAACGCGCTGCCCCAGTTCGCCTCGCACGACAAGGTCGGGCTGTGGATGTTCTCCACCAAGCGTGACGGCGACAAGGACCACCTGGAGCTGGCCTCGCTCTCCGCCGTCGACGACGCCCAGCGCAAGAAGCTGCGCGCCAGGCTTGAGGGCCTGACCCCCGACGGCGGCACCGGCCTGTACGACACCGCCCTCGCCGCCCACGAGCAGGTACGGAAGCTGCGGAGCGGTGACGCGATCAACGCGGTGGTCTTCCTGACCGACGGCAAGAACGAGGACCCCGACAGCCTCTCCCTGGAGAACCTGCTGCCTGAACTGCGCACCGAACCCGGCCAGGAGACGGTACGGATGTTCACCATCGCCTACGGCCAGGACGCCGACCTCGACGTGCTGCGCAAGATCTCCGAGGCGACCAGCGCCGCCGCGTACGACTCTCGCAAACCTGGAAGTATCGACCAGGTGTTCACCGCAGTGGTATCCAACTTCTGATGGCACGCTTCGTCGACGAACTCAAGGACCCATGGGGCCTGCTGCTGGCCGCGACCGCCGGCGGCGCCGCGTGGGCCGTCAGCGTGCACCCGGTCGCCGCCGGGTTCGTCGGCGTCGTCGTCTGGCTGGCCAAGGCCGGGATCTCGGCGTTACCGGAGCGCGGGCGCCGCGACCGGCCCGCCGTCACCCCCGGCAGCCAGGAGGAGTACTGGCTGAGACGGGCGGGATCCGCCGCCTACGGCTTCGCCGAGCTGAGCGCCTCGATGGGGCAGGGCCCGCTGGCCGAGCGGATCGCGCTGATGCGCCCCCAGGTGGACGACTCGACGGCCACCCTGGAGCGGCTGGCCGAGCAGGCCTCGCTCACCGGCACCGCGCTGGCCAGGTTCGACCTCGACAAGCTCGGCCACGAGCAGGCCCGGCTGACCCGAGCCCGCGCGGAGGCCAGGAAGGATCTGGTCGCGGACCTCGACCGCGCCCTCGCCTCGCTGGCCTCCCAGCGGGCCGTGGTCGACCGGCTCGCCTCGGCCCGCGAGCAGGTACTCGCCCGGATGGAGTCGAGCGCCATCAGCATCGAGGAGCTCCTCGCCCGCGTGGTGGAGCTGTCGGCGGTGTCGGCGAACGGCCGGCTGGAGCCGACCCGGGTGCTGGACGAGCTCGCCGACGCCCTCGAAGGAGTCCGCCAGGGCCTCCACGAAACCGAGCAGATCACGCGCGACGCGCTGGATCGATAAGGAGCCCCCCATGTTCAAGGTCATCCGTAGGGCCTGGCGTTACCTGGTCTTCGCCCTCTCCGGACGGCTGGACGAGCTGTCCGACCCCCGCGTCCAGATCGAGCAGGCCATCGCAGAGGCCAAGGAGCAGCACCAGCGGCTGAGCCAGCAGGCCGCCGCGGTCATCGGCAACGAGCGCGAGATGGAGATGAAGCTCGCCCGCTCGATGGAGGAGACCGGGAAGCTCCAGGCCAACGCCCGCCAGGCCCTCCTGCTCGCCGAACAGGCGCGGGCCGCGGGCGACGAGCGCAAGGCCCTGTCGTACGAGGACTCGGCCCGCGCCTTCGCCTCCCGCCTGGTGGCGGCCGAGGCCGCGCAGCAGGAGTCGCAGCTGACCTACGAGCGGGCCAGGCAGTTCTCCGCCCAGGCGCGCGCCGCGGTCGAGAACAACGCGATGGCCCTGCAGAAGAAGATCGCCGAGCGGATGCGGCTGCTCTCCCAGCTCGACCAGGCCAAGGTCCAGGAGGAGCTCAACAAGGCCATGGGTGATCTGTCCGGGCTCACCCCCGCCGGTGAGACGCCCACCCTGGACCAGGTCCGCGACAAGATCGAGAAGCGCTACGCCCGCGCACTCGGCGAGGCCGAGCTGACCTCAGGCTCCGTCGAGGCCCGCATGATCGAGGTCGAGCGCGCCGCCATCGACGTCGAGGGCGCGGCCCGCCTGGAGGCCATCAGGGAGAGCTTGAACACCGACAGGAAGCCCGAGATCGGGAAGTAGGCGACACTCCCAGGTGACAGCCCTCGCCGGACCGGCCTCGCGACGAACGTACGATCAGGGCGGGGGTGCCCGCTCGACGGAGTCACGATCGCGGACCTGCTCCCGGCCTGATTCAGCGAACGGGCAGGTCGTAGACGCGCCGCACGCTGGTGGGGGCGGCGCTGAGGTCGGCCCCGTAGATGTGCAGCGAGATGGCCGTCTCGTCCCCCGTGTTGTGCACGCGGTGGATGTCGCCGGGCGGGGCGAAACCGCTGACCTCTCCGGTCCGGTTGGCGGTCCTGCCGATCTCGGTCAGGTGGTCGCCGTGGTCGCGGTAGAGGGTCTCGTACTCGACACCCCGCAGCACGCCGAACACGCACCAGGCGATGTGGTCGTGGATCGCGGTCTGCTGACCGGGCCGCCAGACCACGGCCACGATCGAGAAGCTCTCCTCGGCGTGGAGGGTGTGGCCGACGTAGCCGTCGGGGTCGCCGAGACGCTCCTCCTCGGTGAGGATCTCGGGCGACGGCAGCCGTTCACGCAGCAGGTCGGCCACCGCGAAGGCGGTCGCCCGGGGGTCGGCGGACGGATCGACGAGTGCCCTGACCCCCTCGACGATCTCGGCCAGGCCCGGACGGGTGCGCGTCAACGTCTTCATGGCCCCAGGATGCGCTTGGGGGATACATAACGTCTAATGCCCATTTTCCCGTTCATTCATCGATAAAGTTAATACATGCTCGATATCGTGCGGCTTCGTGTCCTCGCCGCGGTGGCCCGGCACGGCTCGGTGACCGCGGCGGCCAGGGAACTGCACTACTCCCAGCCCTCGGTCAGCCACCACCTCGCGAAGCTCGAAGCCGAGACCGGGGCCAAGCTGATCCAGCGGGTCGGCCGGGGCATCCGGCTGACCGAGGCGGGCCGTCTGCTGGCCGAACGGGCCACCGAGATCATCGGCCGCCTCGACTCCGCGGCCGCCGAGTTGTCGGCGCACGTGGGCCTGCGCGCCGGGCGGGTCAGGCTGGCCGCCTTCCCCTCCGCCCTGGGCACATTCGTGCCGCAGGCCGCCGCCGCCCTCGCCAGGGAGCACCCCGGTCTGGAACTGCGACTGACCGAGACCGAACCTCCTGACGCGCTGCGCATGCTCCGGGCGGGCTACGTGGACGTGGCGGTCATCTTCCGCTTCGAAGGCACCGACCCCGAGGAGGACGGGATCCGCCTGCTGCACCTGCTGGACGACACCAGCTACCTGGTCACCTCCGGCCAGAGCGACGGCAGTGGCGATCTGGCCTCGCACCGCGACTCCCGGTGGATCGGCGGCTGCGACCGGTGCCGCAGCCACCTGCTGGAACTGTGCGCCAGGGCGGGCTTCGAGCCGGAGATCGCCTTCACGACCGACGACGCCGTCGCGGTCCAGGCCCTGGTCGCCGCCGGGATCGGGGTGACCGCCCTGCCGAGGCTCGCCCTGCAGGCCCATCGGCACCCGGGGGTCACCGTGATCGAACTGCCCGGCTCGACCCGCCGCGTCTACGCCGCCACCTACGGCGAGCCCCCCGACCCGCCGGCCACCGCCGCCCTGCTGGCCACCCTGACCTCGGTGACCCGCCCGTAGGGAAACCGACCTGATGGGGGCCCGGCTCCGCGGCATCGGCACCCGGCGGAAACCCGTTGGTCACCGGGCATCGGGCGAGCCTAGGATCTCGACATGCCCGATCTGACAATGGTTTCCCTCTTTGTGGCGGCCACCCTCGCCCTGCTGCTCGTGCCGGGGCCCGCGGTGCTCTATATCGTGACCCGCAGCGTCGCCCAGGGCCGGAGCGCCGGGCTGGTGTCGGTGCTGGGGATCCACCTCGGTTCCCTGGTCCATGTGGCCGCCGCGGCCCTGGGCATCAGCGCCCTGCTGGCCGCCTCGGCGACCGCGTTCGCGGTGGTCAAGTATCTGGGCGCGGCCTACCTGGTCTGGCTGGGCGTCCGCAAGCTGATGACCCGTCCCGACCCGGACGGGGTGGCCGAGCCGCCGGTCGCGACGAGAAGCAGGATCTTCTGGGAGGGCTTCGTGATCAACGTGCTCAACCCGAAGACCGCGATCTTCTTCCTCGCCTTCCTCCCCCAGTTCACCGATCCGGCCGCCGGCCCGATCGCCCCGCAGATCGTGCTTCTCGGCCTGATCTGGATCGCCCTCGGCATGGCCAGTGACGGCGCCTACGCCCTGCTCTCCTCGGCCATGGCCGGTCGCCTGCGCCGCTCGGCCCGCGCCCGCCGCCGCCTCGACGTCACCAGCGGCCTGGTCTACCTCGGCCTGGGCGCCGTGGCCGCGTTCACCGGCGAGAGCGCCGCGGCAAAGGCCTGAGCCCTCGTCCCGCCCTCCAGGGGGTGGGAGACTCAGCGGAAGCGGTAGGTCGTGGTGGAGGTGAACTCCTCGCCGGGGCGCAGGACCGTGGAGGGGAAGTGGTCCTGGTTGGGAGAGTCGGGGAAGTGCTGGGTCTCCAGGCAGAGGCCGGCGTGCCTGCCGTACGCGGTGGCGATGCCGTCCAGCATGTTGCCGGAGTAGAACTGCACGCCGGGCTCGGTGGTGGAGACCTCCATGACGCGCCCGCTGACCGGTTCGCCGACCTCGATGCCGCCGCGCAGCACGTAGCAGTGGTCGTAGCCGCCCCCCAGCAGCGGATCGTCGATCCTGTCGCCGATCTCCCGCGGGGTCGTGAAGTCGAACGGGGTGCCCGCCACCGGGGCCAGCTCACCGGTCGGAATCTTGGTGGAGTCGACGGGGAGATAGCGGTCGGCGTCGATCCGGATCACGTGCTTGAGGATGTCGCCGCCCCCGACGAGGTTGAAGTAGGAGTGGTTGGTCAGGTTCAGCACCGTCGGCGCGTCGGTGAACGCGCGGTAGTCCAGCCTTAGCGCGTCCTCGGTCAGCGTGTAGGTGAGCGAGACGGTCAGCATGCCCGGATAGCCCTCCTCGCCGTTGAGGCTGACATATTCCAGCGTGATGGCCGAGGTGGAGACCTCGGTCACCCGCCACACCCGGTTGGCGAAGCCGCCGGGGCCGCCGTGCAGACTGTTGGGGTCGTTGTTGACCGGCAGTTCGTGGTCACGGCCGTCGAGGGTGAAGCGCCCGTTCGCGATGCGGTTTCCGTACCGGCCGACCACGGCGCCGAAGTAGCGGCTGCGCGTCAGGTAGTCGTCGAGACCGGTGTAGCCGAGGACCACGTCGACGCCGTGGACCTCCAGCGACTGCAGGATCGCCCCGTAGCTGAGGATCGAGGCGCGCATCGGCCCGTTCGACAGCACGTGCCGCTCGACGTGCTCCCCCGTCGGGGTGATTCCGAAGTTCATCAAAAACCTCCAGCGTGGAGACCCGGGGCCTCAGCCCCGGGGGAAAAGCGCGGCACGGTCGGTGGATTCGCGGACGACCAGGTGGGTGTCGAGAGTCGCCAGGGTGGGGGTGGCGCCCTCGTCGAAGGACTGCAGCAGCAGGTCCACCGCCATCCGCCCGGCGGCGGCCGTGGGCATGGCCACGCTGGTCAGCTTGGGCCGGTTCAGCCGCCCGGCCACTATGTCGTCGACGCCGACCACGCTGATGTCATCGGGGACGCGCACGCCCCGTTCGTACAGCCCCTCGATGAGCCCGACTTCGGCACGGACGCGGGCTGGACCCCCACCCTGCACACCGCGATCGAACCGGCCCCGGCGGTGCACAGGTCCGTCTCCCGGCACGTGGGCTCGGGCAAGATCGGCTAGGGCTCCGTACCTGAGCGGAGATCGAGAACGCGCGGTCGAAAACCTGAGCGCGGTGGACCGGTGAGGTGGCCCCCTCAGAAGCCGTCCACCGGACCGACCGGGCCGGCGAGCTACGAGCCGGTCACAGCCGCCCCGCAACATATCGAAAGGCGCCGGACACCTACCAAGGTGTCCGGCACCTTTCGACTGGGAGACTCCGTGACACAGCGAGATCGCTTCGAGGCGGCCTATGACGCGTACTACCCGGCGATACATCAGTACGCCGCCCGCCGTACCGGCTCCCCCGACGACGCCGCCGACGTCATCTCCGAGACGTTTCTCACTGCCTGGCGGCGCATCGGCGACGTACCCGAGGGCGAGCGGGCACTGTTGTGGCTCTACGGCATGGCCCGCCGCGTGCTGGCCAACCAGTAGCGCGGCACCTCACGCCGGTCCGTACTCGCTGAGCGGCTCCCCCTCTGCACGAAGCGTGCACAGGACAGCGCGGGAGGGGATGCGAGGCCCTCGCTCCGATCGTGAGTTCAGACCGTTTCGGCGCCGTGGCCAGCGGCGATCACGTCAATGTGGCGGGCGAGTTCGAAGTCCTTGGCTGTGAGGCGGTTTCCGGCGTCGTGAGTAGTGATCACGAATCGGATCCGCTGCCAGGTGATGTGAACATCAGGGTGGTGGCCAACTTCGCGAGCCTTGGCCGCGACGTACATGGCCAGATGTACGCACTCGTGATAGGCATGCTTGAACGTCCGGGCTATGGCCTGCCCCTCACGCTCCCACCCTGGCAACTCGGCCAGATGGGCGACGATCTGCTCTTCGGACAACGGCTGAGGGGTCATCGGTATCTCCGCGTCAGGCAGTCAGTTGAAGTCAGCTTCTCAGCCCTGAAGGGCTGAGCTTGCAGTTCCTCGCCGTCGGTGGCTTCGACGGTCTGGTCCGCGTCAGGCAGCGTGACTCACTGCCCAGCTTGTGACACCGCGTGAGGCGATGTTGCGGGCCGCGTTGACGTCGGCGTGCTCAGCGAAGCCGCACGACGTGCAGGAGAAGGTTTCCTGGTCTGGCCGGTTGCGTTTGTCGATGTGCCCGCATACCGAACACCCCTGGGAGGTGTACGCGGGGTCGACGTGGACCACGGCGACCCCCGCGCGGCGGGCCTTGTAGGCGACGAACCGGCCGAGTTGGTGAAACGACCACGAGTGCAGCGTGACCCGCTGGGGCTTGCGGAGCCGTACCCGCTCGCGGATGCCCTGGAGGTCTTCCAGGGCGATGCCGCGTCCGGTGCGTTGCGCCTCGGTCACGATGCTTTTGGAGATGCGGTGGTTGACGTCCCGGGCGAACCGGGACTCCTTGCGCCTGCGGGCCTTCAGCAGGCGCTTGGCGGACTTGGTCTGTTTGGCCTGGAGGCGGCGGCGCAGTTCCCGGTTGCGGTGCCGGACCGCGTTCAGGTGCCTGCCGGAGTGCCGCTTGTTGTCGCTGGTGGTGGCGATGTTGGCGATGCCGAGGTCGACGCCGAGGAAGGCGTCGGGTTCGGTGACGTCGGCATCGGGGACGTCGCAGGCGGCGATGAGCAGCCACATGCCGTCTCGGTGGATCAGGTCGGATTCGCCCTTGCGGTAGGCGGCCAGCGCGCGGGTTTGGTCGTCGGAGCAGGCGAACCGGAGGCCTTTCATCCGGCCGCCGGTGGTCCAGATCGACACGGTGCGGGCCTCGACCTGCCAGGACAGGCACCGATCGTCGAACGGCTGGGCGGCGTCCGGGCGGAAGGCGATCGGCTTGGTCAAAGGCTTGCGAAGCTCCGCGCTCACCTGGGTTTTCACCGTCGTGTAGGCGTCGGAGACCTTCTTGATGACGTGCTGGGCGGGCTGGGCCGACAGGCCCATGGCCTTCAGTTCGCCGTAGGAGTGCGCCCGCAGGTCGTAGTTGCGAAACGTCTTCGTCTCCCACGCGACGCGAGAGACGAGGTTGGCGGCTTCGTTGCACAGGCGCAGCGTGTCCGCCAGCGCCGCCTCCTGGGCGGGCGTGGGGAACAGCCGGACCTGCACCACGAATTTCACACTGTGAACTGTAGCGTTGATTCGTCAAACGCGCGGCACCGTATGCGATTCCTCTCGAACCTGAAGGCCCGAGGTTCCTCGCAAGCACTGCTGAACCTCGCTGTATCCGCGGGTACGACGGCAGGCGTTGCCCCAGGGATGCTCGTCGTCGACCTGATCCACAAGCTCGGCCGCTCGATCAAGCAGCCGGTCGACCAGTTCTTTGTCCTTGGCCGGCAGCATCGACTGGCCATGCGCTTGGTGGACCAAAGCAAGTATCCGCACCTTCGGACACAACTTGCTCTCTAAGCCACGGACCTCGCATGCGGCTCCGCGGCCTGCTCGTCCAGCAGGTCGCGGAGCCGTGTCGGGCGAGGTGGGTCCTGCCGTTCGCCGGTGGCCCGCCCAGGCAGGGGGCGCAGGCCACCGGGCAGGTCGGACGGGCCGGAGGAGCAGCGGCCGACAGACGACCCGCGCCTAGGAGACCACCCCGTCGACCCGGCGGGGGATGCCGAGGGGGTTGTCGTCGCGCAGCTCGGCTGGGAGCAGCTCGGCGGGCCAGTCCTGGTAGGCGGTGGGGGCCAGCCACCTGCGGATCGCGGCGGCGCCGACCGAGGTGTGCGCGGCGGCCGTACTCGCGGGCCAGGGGCCGCCGTGGTGCATGGCCCAGCGGACCGCGACACCGGTCGGCCAGCCGTTCCAGATCAGCCGGCCCGCCTTCCTGAGCAGCACCTCGGCGCTCTCCCGCGCCTCGCCGGGGTCGGTGGCGTGGATCGTGGCGGTCAGCGAGCCGTCCAGCCTCTCCAGTACGGCGGGCAGCTCCGCCGCGTCGCCGTAGACCACGACGACGGAGACCGGACCGAAGCACTCCTCGGCGATGTCGGGCAGGGCGTCGGCGAACGACGCCAGATCGGTGACGAACACCTGCGGCGCCACCGCGAAGGCCCCCTCGCCCGGCTGCCCCTCGGCCAGCGTGGTGAGCTTGCCGAGCCTGGCCAGCCCGTGCAGGAAGCCGCCCCGGATCCGCTCGGTGAGCATCGGCCCGCCCGCGGTCGCGGAGACCGCCTCGGAGATGGAGGTCAGGAGCTCGGTGTCGTCAGGGACGAAGACCAGTCCGGGGTTGGTGCAGAACTGACCGGTGCCGAGGGTCAGCGAGGCGGCGAACCCCTGGGCGAGCCCTTCGCGGTCGGCCGAGGGCAGCACGACGACGGGGTTGACGCTGCCCAGCTCGCCGTAGAACGGGATGGGTTCCGGGCGCTCGGCGATGAGAGCCTGGACGGCCTTGCCCCCGGGGACGGAGCCGGTGAACCCCACGGCCACCACGGAAGGGTGCGTGGCCAGCCGCTTTCCCGCGTCGAGCCCGCGGACCAGGCCCAGGAGTGCCGGATCGGGCAGCGCGCTCTGAATGATCTTCTGCGACAGCTCCGAGGTGCGCGGGTGCCCGTCGTGCGCCTTGACCACCACCGGGCATCCGGCGGCCAGCGCCGAGGCGGTGTCACCGCCCGCGACCGAGAAGGCGAACGGGAAGTTGCTCGCCGCGAAGACACCGGCCACGCCGGGCAGCGGGTGGTTCATCCGCCGCAGGTCGGGGACCGGCGGCTGGGCCGTCGCGTGGTCGATCACCGCCTCCACGTGCCCGCCGTCCCGCAGCACCTGGGCGAAGAGCCGGAACTGGCCCGCGGCCCGCCCCACCTCGCCGCGGAGCCGGGTCTCCCCGAGCGCGGTCTCCGCGTCGGCGGCCCGCCAGAGCTCCTCGACGTTCGCCTCCAGCGCCGCCGCGACCGCCTCAAGCACCGGCGCCCGGTCGGCGGAACGCCAGGCGGGCCCCGCCGCGCGGGCGGCTCCGACGACCGCGTCCACCTCGCCGTCCGAGGTCAGCGGGTAGGGGTCCCCGACGGGCTCGCCGGTCCTGGGATCAATTGAGTGGATCAACACGGAGCCTTTCCTCAGTGGAGCCTGTCGTGGCTCGCTGGACCACCCTCCTACGGTAAGCGCTTTCCACAACAGCGGCCACCCCACGGACCGGCACTAATGTTCCGTTCCTCAACGGAGGTTGCGAACGCGCTGCAGGGAAACCGAGACCGTCGGGCCTGCCTTCCTGACGCCAGGGCCGGGGGGATCTGTACTTCCGGTAAGGAACGTCGCACTAGGGAAGCACCGCCTCCCAGCGGGCGATCAACGTCTGGCCCCCGACCACCACCGCCACGTTTTCCTCGGCCGTGCCCAGGGCGGTGCGCAGCGCCTTCGCCTCCTCTCCCCGGTACGTCTGGGAGGAGAGGTTCCCGGAAGCCGGATCCAGCGCCGGCGCGAGGACGCCCTCGGGCCAGCTCGCCTGCCGGATGGGCCGGACACCACGGCCCTCGTACAGCGTCACGGTGATCGGCGCGGTGCGGTCCGGCGTGCCGGTGGCCCGGATCCGGCCGGTCAGCGCCGTGAGCCGCTCACCGGCGGCGACGATCCGCTCGTCCTCCACCAGCGGCGCCCCCTCCAGCCGGTTCTCGTGGACCTTCCCGTCCTGGCCGGTCACGGTGATGACGGTGAAGGGCTGGTCGGTGGCTCCCCCGGTACGGTCGAGGGTGCCCTCCCGTCCCGCCAGGGCCGCGACCAGCCCGGCCCGCAGGTCCCCCAGCTCGGCCGCGGAGAGCGGGACGGCGACCAGCTCCCCGTCCCGCAGCGAGACGGCCCGCCCGTCACCGGTGACGCTCAGGCTGTCACCGCCGACGCAGGTCATCGGGCCGCACCTGAGGAACCGGATCACGACGTCGTCGGTCCGAGCTCCGGTCCGCGCGATGGGCGCGCTGGTTTCGGCGGTCGCGCTGGTCTTTACGGTCGCGGTGCTTTCGGCGGTCGCGGAACAGCCGGTCAGCAGAAGCACGACGGCCAGCAGAGAACGGATCACACCACTGTGACGGACCGAAAACCGACTTGGTTCACCCGCCCTTCCCCGCGAAAAGCGGATCAGGACCGGGCGGCCTGGGCGGTCTCCCTGGCCCAGCGGTAGTCGGCCTTGCCCGCCGGGGAGCGGACCATCTCGTCGACGAAGGCGAAGGTCCTGGGCACCTTGTAACCGGAGAGCTTCGCCCGGCAGTGCGCGTCGAGGTCCTCCACCGCAGGGGTCGCGCCGGGACGGAGTTCGACCACCGCGGCGACCCGGCTGCCCCAGCGCTCGTCGGGGATGCCGGTGACGACCGCGTCGAAGACCGCCGGGTGCCCCTTGAGCACCGCCTCGACCTCCTCGGGGAACACCTTCTCACCGCCGGTGTTGATGCAGACCGAACCTCGCCCGAAGATCGCGATGGTACCGTCCTCCTCGACCTGGCCCATGTCGCCGGTGAGCAGCCAGCGCACGCCGCCTGAGTCGGTCACGAAGGTCTTGCCGGTCTTGTCGTCGTCCTTGTAGTAGCCGGAGGCGATCCGGCCGCTCCTGGCGACCATGCCCAGCTCACCCCCGCCGGGCTTGACCGGCTCCAGCCTCTCGTTGAGCACGGCCAGGTCGACCGCGACGTTGGCCTGGAAGCGCTGGCCCGACTCGGGCGAGGAGCCGGGGATCGCCGAGGCGGTGTATCCGGACTCGCTGGACCCGAAGTTGTCCAGGATCATCCTGCCGGGCAGCAGTTCCGCCAGGCGGTCGCGGAGGGAGCCGGTCAGGATGGCGCCGGTGGAGCTGAGCACGAACAGCGACGACAGGTCGTAGCCGCCGCCCTCGAGCTCGTCGATCAGCGGACGGGCCATCGCGTCGCCGGTGATGTTGATCGTCAGGACCCCCTCCCGCTCGATCGCGCGCAGTACCTCGGCCGCGTCGAACTTGCGGACGTAGACCATGGTTCCGCCCATCCACCAGGTGATGAAGGTGGCCATCTGGGCCGCGCCGTGCATCAGCGGGGCCGCCGCCAGCATGGTGACAGGTCCGGAGGCCACGGCCGCCTCGATCACCTCCTCCGGCGTGGCCCGCGGCTCCCCGCCCGGATTGCCGCCGCCGAAGGCGAAGAACAGGTCCTCGACCCGCCACATCACGCCCTTGGGCATGCCGGTCGTGCCACCGGTGTAGATGATGTAGACGTCGTCGCCGGACCGCGCGGGGAACCCCCGCTCCGGTGACCCGGCCGCCAGCGCCTCCTGGTACGGCACCGCCGTCTCGACCTCGGACGGCCCGCCCACCGCGATCAGGTGCCGGAGCCGCGGGACCTGTGGGGCGGTGGCCGCCACCCGGCCGTCGAACTCCACGTCGAACAGGAGCGCCACGATGTCGGAGTCCTGGTAGAGGTAGAGCAGTTCGGCCTCGACGTAACGGTAGTTCACGTTGATCGGCACGGCCCGGATCTTGAGCGCGGCCAGCATCCCCACCAGGTACTCGATGCCGTTGTAGAGATGGATGCCCACGTGCTGCCCGGCCGAGACGCCCCGGTCGAGCAGATAGTGCGCGAGCCGGTCGGCCTCCGCGTCCAGTTCCGCGTAGGTCCGGCGATCATCGCCGCAGATGGCGGCGGTGCGGTCCCCAACCGCGTCCACGATCCCCTCGAACAGATCTGCGTGGTTGAACTCCATGGGCCCTCCTGGGGGATCAGGGTCTGTCGCTGCCGACCATCCACATCGCGAAGAACTGGGCGCCTCCCCCGTACGCGTGCCCGAGGGCCCGCCTGGCGCCGTCCACCTGGTGCTCCCCCGCCATCCCCCTGACCTGGAGCGCCGCCTCGGCGAACCGGATCAGCCCGGAGGCGCCGATCGGGTTGCTCGACAGCACGCCGCCCGAGGCGTTCCACGGAATGTCGCCGTCCAGCGCGGTCGCCCCGGACTCGGTGAGCTTCCAGCCCTCCCCCTCGGCGGCGAAACCGAGGTTCTCCAGCCACATCGGCTCGTACCAGGAGAAGGGCACGTACACCTCCGCCACGTCGATCTCCCTGCGCGGGTCGGTGATCCCGGCCTGCCGGTAGACGTCCGCCGCGCAGTCCTTGCCACCCTGCGGGTTCACCGTGTCGCGGCCCGCGCGAAAGATCGGCTCGGAGCGCATCGCGGTGCCGAGGACCCAGGCCGGTGTGCTGTCGGTGAGCTTGTCGGCGGCGGACAGCACCATCGCGCAGGCACCGTCGGAGGACGGGCAGGTGTCGAGATAGCGGATCGGCTCCCAGAGCATCGGGGTCGACTCGACCATCTTCAGGTTGATCCCGGGGATCCTCAGATGGGCGTACGGGTTCTTCAGGGCGTTCTGCCGGTCCTTGACTGCCACCAGGTGGCCGATGTGCTCGGGGGCGCCGGAGCGGCGGATGTACTCGCGGATGTGCGGGGCGAAGTAGCCGCCCGCACCGACGACCAGCGAGGCGCTGAACGGCTGGTGGGTGGAGAGCGCCCAGGTCGCGTTGGACTCCGACTGCTTCTCGAAGGCCACCACCAGCACCCGGTCGTGCACGCCGCCCTGGATCAGCGAGGCACCGACCAGCGCGGTGGAGCCGCCGACCGAGCCCGCGGTGTGGACCCGCATCATCGGCTTGCCCGCGGCGCCCAGCGCGTCGGCCAGGTACGCCTCGGGCATCATCACGCCCTCGAACAGGTCGGGCGCCTTACCGATGACCACCGCGTCGATGTCCTTCCAGGTCAGGCCCGCGTCCTGGAGAGCGCGCAGGGCCGCCTCGCGGACCAGGCCGGCGATGGAGACGTCGTGCCGCTTGGTCGTGTAGCGAGTCTGACCGACACCGATGACCGCGCAGGGGTTACTCATGGTCGCTCACCACTCCTCGCTCACTTCGCGGACCACTTGCTTCGCGGCGCGGCCCACTCCGCTCACTGCGTCGGGTTCGCTCCATTCTCAAGCCTCCATCACGGTGACGAGGTTGTGCTGGAGGCAGGGGCCGCTGGTGGCGTGTCCGAGGGTACGGCTCGCGGTGCCGTCCAGGATGTGCCGGGCCGCCTCGCCGATCCTGATGAGGCCGGTGGCCATGACCGGGTTGGCCGCGAGGGGGCCGCCGCTCGGGTTGACCCGGGTGCCCTCGGGAAGCTCCAGCGCCCGGCGCAGGATGATCTCCTCGTGGCTGAACTGGGCGTGCAGCTCGGCCACCTCGACGTCACCCTTGCCGACCCCCGCCGCTCGTGCGGCGTCCGCGGCGGAGGCCGACCGGGCGAGATCCCGCATGCCCAGGTAGTGGGGTTCGATCCGGTGCGCGATCCCGGTGATCCACGCGGGGCGCTCGCACAGCTCCCTGGCCAGGTCCCCCGCCGCCAGCACCACCGCGGCGGCGCCGTCGGTGATCGGGGCGATGTCGTACGGCCGCAGCGGCTCGACCTCGGCCCCCTCCCCCGCCGGTTCCGGCAGGTCGAGGGCGTAGGGGTTGGCTCTCCCGTCGGCGCGGCTGCGCCGCACGATCTCGTCCAGCTCGGCCCGCTCCGCCCCGGTGGCCGACGCCTGGAGCGCGGCGAAGGAGACCTGGTCCAGGCCGAGGGGGGCCAGGTAGTACGGGTCCAGCTGGAGCGTCATGATCTCCCGCAGGTCCCCCTGGGAGGACTTGCCGAAGCCGTAGACCAGGGCCGAGTCGACGTCGCCGTGCTGCAGCCTGACCCAGGCCTCGTACAGCGCCCAGGCCGCGTCCATCTCGACGTGGCTCTCCGAGATCGGCGGCCAGGCACCGAGCGCGTCGAGCGCGGAGACGAAGGAGAACGGGGCGCCCGCCAGATAGTCACACGACCCCGAGCAGGTGAAACCGAACTTCCGCAGCCCCGTGGCGGCCCTGACCGTCTCCAGCGGGGGCAGGATGAGCTCGGACTCGCTCTGTCCCTCGTCGACGGCGCTGTGCCTGGTCTGCGCGAACGCGACGATCGCTATCTCACGCATCTACAGCTCCACGTCCGGCTCGCCGGTGGGGGCGAACCACTTGATGTTCGACATGGACATCGTCCGCTCCTCCTCGGGCACCCACACGGCCCGCACCCGCATGCCCTGGCGCACCTCGTGGGCCGCGATCCCGCCGACCAGGGCGATCATCGGGATGTCGGCGCCGTCGAGCTGGATGTAGGCCGAGACGAACGGCACCTCGGGGGCGCGCGGGTCGGGCAGGTTGTTGATGGCGAAGGTGGTGACCGTGCCGGTGTCGGGGACGACCACCTCCTCGGTGATCGAGACTCCGCACTCGGGGCAGGACAGCCGGTAGGGCACGTAGACCTTGTGACAGGTGCCGCACCGGCAGCCGATGAAGACGCCCTCGGCGACGCCCTGCAGGAATCGGGCCAGCGCCAGGCCTGGCCGGAGCGAGTACTCGACGCGGACCTCGGAGACGATCCTGGTGACCTCGGGAACGAAGCTCTCGATGTCGGTGATGTGCCCGGTGCGCTCGGCCCGCCAGCGGGGGCGTACCCGCAGCCCGGGGCGCATGGCCTTGACGTCTCCCGCGTCCACCGCGTGCACCAGCGCGGTGTCGGCTCCGTCCAGCCGGATCAGCGCCCAGGCGAACGGCCGGTCCAGCGGGTGGCCCTTCCTCGGGGTGTTCACCCACGCCCAGCTCTCGACGGTCCCGGCCGGCCCGACCTCGACGAACTCCTCGGTGACGGCATCGCCGGTGTCGGGGTCGTACTCCAGCGGCGGCACCAGTGTCCGCCCGGCCGCCGTACGGACCCCGACGACGCGTCCGTCCCGCAACTCGGTGAGGAAGCGTCCGATCACCGGTCCCGTCGTACGCGTGTATCCGCCGGGGAACTCCAGCGTGTGCCGAGCCCGCAGGGTCGTTGGATCGCTAGATGGCACGTTCGTGTCCCTCCCAGTACGGGTCACGTAGCTTGCGTTTGAGGAGCTTGCCGTTGGGCTCGCGGGGCATCTCGCCGATGAAGTCGACGGACTTGGGCCACTTCATCTTCGACAGGCGGCCTCTCAGCGACTCGATGAGCTCGGCGGCCAGCTCGGGCGAGGGCACCACTCCCGGGGCCGGCTCGACCACCGCCTTGATCTGCTCGCCCCACTCCTCGTCGGGGATGCCGAACACGGCCACGTCGCCGACCTTGGGGTGGACCATCAGCTCGTTCTCGATCTCGGCCGGGTAGATGTTGGCCCCACCGGAGATGATCATGTCGGCCTTGCGGTCACAGAGGAAGAGGAAGCCCTCCTCGTTCAGGTAACCGATGTCACCGACGGTGAAGTGGTCCTGCAGCCGACCGGCCTCGGTCTTCTCCTGGTCGCCCTTGTACTCGAACCTGACGCCCATCATCTTCATGTAGATGGTGCCGGGGGTCCCGGTCGGGACGGGCTCCATGTCCTCGTCCACGATGAGCAGCTCGCTGATCGGCCAGGCGGTGCCGACGGTGCCGGGATGTTTCTTCCAGCCCTCCGGGGTGGCGATGGTGCCGCCGCCCTCGGTCGCCGCGTAGTACTCGTAGATGCAGTCGCCCCACCACTCGAACATGGCCCACTTGACCGGGACCGGGCAGGGGGCCGCGGCGTGGATCATCCATTTGAGGGAGGAGAGGTCGTATCGGGACTTCACCTCGTCGGGGAGCGCGAGCAGGCGCTTGAAGTGGGTGGGGACCATGTGCGAGTTGGTGACGCGGTACCTCTCGCAGAGCCGGAGCGTCTGCTCGGCATCCCACTTGTCCATGTAGACGAGCGTGTGCCCCATCTGCAGGGCCGTCCCGCCGAACTGGGTGACGGCCGTGTGGTAGTTCGGCGAGGTGACCAGGTGGACGTTCTCCTTGCCCGGTGTGATGCCGAACAGGGCGAGCAGGAAGGTCATCAGCTCGGCGGCGTCGTCGGGGTCCATGCCGTTGAGCGGGCGGCGCACACCCTTGGGCTTGCCCGTGGTGCCGGAGGTGTAGTGCATGGTGGCACCCGCCGTACGGTCGGCGGGTGCGGTGTCCGGCTGCCCGTCTGTCAGCTCCGAGGCGGACCGCACCCCGTCCACCTGGCCGAACGAGAAGACGCGGTCCCCGGTGATGCCCGAGGAGGTCACGCCGCGCAGGCCCTCGGTGGCGTGGCGCTCGTCTATGAAGAAGGCCTGCGCCTCGCTGTCCGCCACGATGTAGCCGATCTCGGGACCGGTGAGGTGCCAGTTGATCGGGGTGTAGTACCACCCGGCCTGCAGGGCGGCTAGGTAGAGGACCAGCCCGTCGGAGCCATTGGGCACGAGCCCGCAGATGCCGTCGCCCGTCTTCAGCCCGAGCTCTCTCAGTCCGTGGACGAGGCGGTTGGCACGGGCGAGGAGGTCACCGGCGCGATGTTCCGTGCCGTCGGGATCAACGGCGGCCACCCACTCGGGGTCCGCCTGCGCCAGTCTCCAGAAACCGAGCGTACCCATCGGAAATCCTCTCTGTCGAAAGGCCCCGGCTCGCCGGAGTGAATCATGTTCTCTTTATGGCGACAAGACCTGGCAGAACGGGGTAAATAGAACAGGAATCTGTTCTTGTACGCATGGGCAGACTAACCCCAGGAGGCACACCTAGCAAGCGCTTGATACGCACTCTGACTCCTGGATGGACCTTGACCATTTCACGATGACCCGGCCCCCTGGAAGGCGTCCGGGGAAGACTTCTCACGGCCGGGCGGCCTGGCGGCGCGGACCGCGCCGGATCTAGGATTGCCTACCAAGCGCTTGGTAAAGTAACGGAGGTCTTCCCGTGGAACTTCTGCCGATCAGCACGCCACACTGCCGGATCGAGCGCGACGGTCATGTCGTCGTCGTCACCCTGGACCGGCCCGAGGCGAAGAACGCGCTCTCGTCGGACATGCTGGTCGGCCTGGCCGACGCCTGGGCATACGTCTCCGACGAGCCCGAGGTCCGCGTCGCCGTCCTGACCGGCGCGGACGGGACGTTCTGCGCGGGCGCCGACCTCAAGGCCATGGGCGCTCCTTCGCAGGACCCCCGGGTCAGGGAGCGGGCCGCGGCCATCCCCGACTTCCACTGGAAGGGCCTGCTCCGCGATTCGGACGCGCTGCCGACCAAGCCGATCGTCTGCGCGGTCGAGGGGTACGCGGTGGCCGGCGGCACCGAACTGCTGGTCGGCACCGACCTGCGGGTGATCGCCGAGTCCGCCACCCTCGGCCTTTTCGAGGCCCGCCGCGCGCTGTTCCCGATGGGCGGCTCGGCGATCCGGCTCCCGCGCCAGATCCCGTACGCCTTCGCCATGGACATCCTGCTGACCGGTCGTGCCGTCACCGCGCAGGAGGCACTGAGCATGGGCCTGGTCAACCGCGTCGTCCCCGACGGGCAGGCGCTGGCCGTCGCACTGGAGATCGCCGCCCAGGTCGCCGAGTGCGGCCCGCTCGCCGTCCAGGCCATCCTGCGCACCTACCGCGAGACCCTGGGCATGCCCGAGGCCGAGGCACTCAAGGTCTCCGACGGCATCGGCTGGCCGGTCATCGGCTCGGCGGACGCCAAGGAGGGCTCCCTCGCCTTCCGCGAGAAGCGCCCGGCCGTCTACCAGGGAGAATGAACCACCCACGGTGCTCGCGGTCCGCCTGAACGGTGAGATCACCGAGGCGCCGAAAGCCCCCATACGGAAGAGGGGACGCCCGGCGGGCGCCCCCTCTCATCGGTTCATCGCGGATCGCCGCGGCTCGGTTCAGCTGAGCGCGTCGGCCAGGTCGCGAAGAGCCTTGATCAGCGCGGCCTGCGCGCTGTCGGCGGCGTTGAGCTGGTTGGAGACAGCCCTCAGCTGCGCCACGGCGGCGTTCTTCTGCGGACCGTCCTTGAACTTCTCAGCCCGGTCGACGAACTTCCGCACGTTGTCGGCGGTGTCCTGCTGCATGGTGCCGGTACGCAGCGCCTGCGCGTAGTACGCCCGGACGACCTCGAAGCTCGGCGCCCACGCCGTCTGCGGCTGGGTCTGCGGGTTGAACCTGTCGTAGCGCACCAGGGCCGCGGCGTCGACCTCGGCCTTGTCCAGGTGCTCGCTCGGCGTCAGCGCGAGCGTGTCGAAGCCACGGGCGATCTCGCTGCCGTAGACGTGACCGTTGTAGTAGTACGCGGACCAGAACCCGCCGGTGAGCAGCGAGGTCGCGCTGACCGGACCGCGGTCGAAGAAGGCGATCTCCTTCGGGTTGGCCGAGTCGGTGAAGTCGAAGGCCGAGATGCCGCCCTGGTACCAGGCCTGGACCATGATGTCGCGTCCGGGCACGGGGACGAGCGACCCGTTGTGGGCCACACAGTTCTCCTGGTTGACCTGAGGCACCGGGAGCTTGTAGTAGCTACGGAACTGCATCTTGCCGTCGACGATGTCGAAGATGGCGTTCGCGCCCCACGAGGGCTCGTCGGTCGTCCGGCAGCGCGCACCGGTGCCGCCACCCCACTCGTCGGTGAAGACGATCTTCGTCCCGTCGTTGTTCAGGGTCGCCGAGTGCCAGTAGGCGAAGTTCGGGTCGGTGACCTCGTCCAGCCTGACCGGGTTGGCCGGGTCGGAGATGTCGAGCAGGAGACCGTTACCGGCGCAGGCCGCCGCGGCCAGGCCGATCGCCGGGTAGGCGGTGATGTCGTGGCAGTGGGTCGTGACCGGCTGCGGCGACCAGGTCGAGCCGGACGGGTGCCGGGGCGCGGGCGGGGTGTTCTGCAGGCCGTTGATCGCACCGGTCTCCCGGTTGGCGAACAGGCGGGGCTGGCTCACGATCGCCGCGTTCTGCGGCGCGGCCAGCGGCACCTTGATGATGTCGATCCGCCACTGCGCCGTGTTCGGGTCCGTCGCGGCCCCGTTGACGCAGCCGGCCAGCTCGCTGCCGGATCGGATGCTGGACGTGCCCGAGACGTAGACGTAGACGTTGTCCGGGTCGTCCTTGCTGGTCACCAGCGACTGGGTGTGCGATCCACGGCAGGTCTGGACCGCCGCCACCTGCACCGGGTGCTGGACGTCGCTGACGTCGAAGATCCGGACGCCCCGGAACCTGTCGGGGTTGACGGTGCCGCTGGCACCCTGGGTGCCGCAGTCGAGCCGTCCGCGCGTCTCCTCGACCGCCATGAAGAGCAGGTTGCCGTGGATCGACAGGTCACCCTGTCCACCCGGGCAGACCACCGAGGTGGTCAGGGTCGGATTCGCGGGGGTGGAGATGTCATAGATGTTGAAACCGTGGAAGTTACCCACGAAGGCATGGTTGCCACTGAACGCCATGTCTGAGTTGGCGTACGAAAGATTGCCGACGTTCGTCGGCTGGAAGAACCCCTCCGGCTTGTCCCGGTGTGCCAGGAGCTGCAGGCCGGCACTGGCCTCCTGCGCGTCCAGCCATCCAGCACCGAGACCGATCCGCGGATCGGCGTCGGCCGCTACGGCCGTGGCGGGCAACATCCCGACCACGACCGCCCCCGTAGCGATCATCACCCCTAGCTTGCTCAACCCGGCACGTCCCCAACGTGCCGCACGGCCCTTACCCATGGGTCGTAGCTCCTTCTCTAATGTCTCCATTGACATGACCCAATGCAGTGCGATACGGGACACAAAAGACCCATACCGCACAAGCACCCAAGATCTATGCATCGGCACAAAAACTGTAGGGGAACATCAGGGGATGTGCTATACCCTGCGATATCTATTGATTACGGACTTTCAGCCCAATGAGTCGAAAGCGGATATATATCATGCTCTCGCCATCCCCGCTACGGCGCGTCTTCCCTCTTATGCTTATCGTTACAATTCTCGCGGCGTGCACGTCCGAGGGCTCCGAGCAGGTCGCCGAACGCGCCCCCGCGGTCGTACAGCCGGGCGCCCCCGGACAGTCAGGCCAGGTGCTCACCGGCGACAAGCTGCCCCAACCCGAGGAGCAGCAGTACACCGAGGCCGACGTACGCTTCATGCAGGGGATGATCCCGCACCACGCGCAGGCCCTGGTGATGGCCGAACTCGTCTCCACCCGCAGCACGCGCAGGGACCTGTCGCTGCTCGCCGAACGGATCAAGGCGTCACAGCAGGACGAGATCCGGCTGATGCAGAACTGGCTCCGGGCACGCCTCAAGCAGGTGCCGAACGGATCCTCCGGCCACGCGCACGGCGGGATCATGCCCGGGATGCTCACCGAGGCGCAGCTCACCGAACTGGAGAAGGCGAGCGGCGCCGAGTTCGACAAGCTCTTCGTCCAGTTCATGATCCGCCACCACACGGGCGCGCTGAGCATGGTGGAGAAACTCTTCGCCGACGGCGGCGGCCAGGAACCCGAGACCTACCGCTTCGCCACCGACGTCGACGCGGACCAGCGCATCGAGATCGACCGCATGCAACAACTCCTCGCCCAAATGGGCGGCACCCCGCTCGAGTAACCGTTCACCGACCGTCCCGAGGATCGCCGAATGCGGGTGGCTCACTGCACAGCGGAAATAACGGCTACTGAGCGGTTGCTGTATGCGTGGTATTTCCGGATTTCACGCCACGGCCGGTGGGTGAGTGAGCACCGACGCGAGCCTCGCCGCCGCAGTGGCGGCAGATGACCATCGCGTCGAGGGTCTCGCCGCAGGAGTGCTGCCAGCGGACCGGGGGGTCGTCGGGATGCAGGTGGCGGTCGCCCCACCTCATGAGCGTGATCAGGACGTCGCACAGTTCGACGCCCGCGAGCGTGAGGTGGTACTCGAAGCGTACGGGGTGGTCGCTGTAGCGCTCCCGCCGGATGATGCCGGCCGCCTCCAGCTTGCGCAGCCGGGCGGTGAGGATGTCGCGGGAGACGCCGGTGTTGAGCACGATGCCGTCGAACCGCCGCACGCCGTGGCTGAGCTCGCGGATCACCAGCAGGCTCCACCGCTCGCCGACCAGGTCCAGGGTGTCGGCGATGGAGCACTCGCGCGGCTGAGCCTCCTTTGGCATGCCGTGCAGTTTAGCCGCCTCGGCCGCCGTTCCCACCGGCCCCGGTCGGCTCATCGCTCGGCACCTTTTTCGGGTCCGGTGCCGCCGGCCGGCGGGGCGAGGTCACACATCCCGCGGCCGGCCCGTCACCAGGCGGAGCTGCCGGGCGGAGCCAAGGTGATCCCCGTCGGGACCCCAGGCGTCGATCCGCTCGTCGATCCAGCCGTCGGCGCCCGCCTGATGCGTACGGGCGTGCAGGAGTACCCACGGTGACTCCGCCCGCGCGAGCCCGGCACCCGGCCGTACGGTGAACTCGACGGTGGGAATGGGCAGCATCTCCCGCAAGACCGCGGAGTAGGACGGCGCCAGCCCGTCCATCAGCAGGATCAGGCGATGCGCGTCCGGCGGCTCGGAGTCCTCCACCAGGCGGATCCAGGCGGTCAGCTCGGCCTCGGTCCCGCCCGCGTAGGGACGATCCGGCCCCACGGCACGGATCTCCATGGACGTGGAGATGGCCACGAACTCGGGCGGGATCGTGAAGACCTCGCAGTCCTCCGGTCGCGGCACGACCGGCGCGGTGGGTGAGACGACCGGCCAGCAGTCGCGACCGGGAGACCCGAACGTCGCCGAGGCGTCGACATGGACGCCCTGCTCCGTCGTCGCCCGGCCCGCGAGCGAGGAGAGCGTACGGCCGGAACGCACCGGCGAGACCTCGACGCGGAACCCTCCGTGAAGGGGGCGGTGATAGCGCGCCGTACTACTCTGCAGCAGCGCGCCCGGCGCCTGCTCCCCCATCGCCGCCGTCAGCAGCGCGAGGGTCAGGCCACCGTGAACACCGCCGAAGCCCCACAGGTGCTTTCCCGGATCGACGAGGTCGCCCACCGGTTTCCCGAGCAGGGCGCCGACTTCCGCGATCACGAGTTCTCCCCTCCCGGACGACGTACCCGCAGCGAGGCGACGGCGGCCAGGCCCACCAGGCGATACCGCCGGCGAAGAGCAGGCACCCGGCCACCTGCGCCACCACGCACAGCAAGGGTTGGATTTTCCAACTAACCCAACGCGAGGACCGTAACAGCAGTCAGTTTGAAAAAACAACCCTCAGGTCATGAAAACAGGCCGTGAGCTCACACATCGGCCGCCGACGCGGATCACGGGGTCCGTCAGCCGGCAGGTTGTACTTGATCACGCAGATGGAGGCGCCGTCCGGGCGAGTGACCCGATCGGAAGCCGATGCCTCACCGTGCGGATTCGTCCGTGACCTGGCCGATCAGCATTGCCACGCGGACGTGTTCGGTGAACGGCCGGTGCCGCTCCAGGGCGTGGCGGATCCGCTCGGCGAAGAGTGGTCGCCGGTCCGGAGCCGGCAGTCGGTCGACGGGAAGCGCCGAGTAGACACCGCCGACGATCTGGTCGAGGTCGAGTTCGTCGCCGTAGTCGACGCCGATCTCGCTCACGGCGAATCCCGCGCCGGTCAGACTGTCGCGGTATCGCCGCCGGCTCGCCTCGTCGGTGCCGCAGGCATGGCTGACTTCGAACCCGAACCACTGTTCCAGACAGCCGCGCAGCGCCCGCGACCAGGCGGTGTCCTGCAGCCACAGCGGAGTCCCGTTGGCCACCACGGCCACACCGCCGCCGGAGCGCGCCAGCGGAGCCAGCGCGCGGAACAGCTCGTCATGGTTCATCCAGTGCAGGGCCTGGCCGATGGTCACCGCGCCCACGGTCCGGTCGCCGCACAGGGCGCCCAGCGCCGGTATGTCGGTGTCCGCCCCCAGCATCCAGCTCAGGTTCGTCATGCCCCGCTCACCTGCGGCCTGCCGGGCCCGGAGCAGCATGTCGGGCTCCGGATCCACGCCGAGGACCGCACGCACCCGCTCGGCGATCGGCAGGGTCAGCTGGCCGGTTCCGCAGCCAAGGTCGATCACGAGGTCATCCCCGGTCAGCTCGAACGCCTCCACCAGCGCGTCGATGACGGCCCGGGGGTAACCGCGCCGATACCGGTGGTAGAAGTCAACCACTTCACCGCGAAATCCCAGATCCATGGCCACAGCCTGCCCGCCGAGGTCCCTGCCACGACAGCGATTCAGCTCGCGGCGTCAGTCCGGCGGGAACCGGCGCCGCGTTCGCGGGCCGCGGGCAAGGAGGCCGACAGGGCGCCGGCACGGAGCAAGGCCACCCCGGCCTGCTCCCGCAGCCGGATCGGCCCGCCTCGCGCTGTCGCGCGGGTGAGCCGGCCGCCCTTGCGGAACCTGCCCGGCGGATGGATTCCCCGCTGGACGAAGGTCCCCGCGCGGGCTCCTCCGGGACCCGGCTGGATAGGCTTCGGCCAAGCCGTTCGCGAGCGGATCGGCCGCGGTCGGGTCGACAGCGATCCGGGAGGTCTCATGGCATACGACGTGGCAGCCGTACGGGCGCATTTCCCCGCCCTCGACGAGGGCGCGGCGCACTTCGACGGGCCGGGAGGCTCGCAGGTTCCCGAGCAGGTGGCGGACGCCGTGGCCGGCACCCTGCGGGCCGCCGTCGCCAACCGCGGCGCCGGAACCGCCGCCGAGCGCCGGGCCGACCGCATCGTGGTCGAGGCACGCCAGGCGATGGCCGACCTGCTCGGCGGTACACCGACCGGCATCGTGTTCGGCCGGAGCATGACGCAGCTCACCTACGACATGGCCCGCACGCTCGCCAAGGGGTGGCGTCCCGGTGACGAGGTCGTGGTCACCAGGCTGGACCACGACGCGAACATCCGGCCCTGGACGCAGACCGCCGAGGCACACGGGGTCACCGTCCGCTGGGCCGACTTCGATCCGGAGCGCGGCGAGCTGGACGTCGCCGCGATCGCCGGCCTGCTCACCGAGCGCACCCGGCTGGTGGCCGTCACCGCCGCGTCGAACCTGCTGGGCAGCCGGCCGGACATCCCGGCGATCGCCGAGCGGGTACACGCGGCCGGAGCGCTGCTCTACGTCGACGGCGTGCACCTGACGCCGCACAGCCCGGTCGACCTTCAAGGGCTCGGCGCCGACTTCTACGCCTGCTCGCCGTACAAGTTCCTCGGCCCGCACCTGGGCGTGCTCGCCGCCGCCCCCGCGCTGCTGGAGACCCTCCGCCCGGACAAGCTGCTCCCCTCCAGCGACGTGGTGCCGGAACGCTTCGAGCTGGGCACCCTCCCCTACGAGCTGCTCGCCGGCACGACGGCGGCGGTCGACTTCCTCGCCGACCTCGTACCGGGTGCGGGCACCCGGCGCGAACGCCTGACCGCCTCGATGGCCGCGCTGGAGCGGCACGAGGAGGCCATGCTCGGGCGGCTCGACGCGGGTCTGGCCGAGATCGGCGGAGTGACCTCGTACGGCGCGGCCGCACGCAGGCGCACCCCCACGACGCTGTTCACCATCGACCGCGTCAGGCCGGCCGACGCCTACCGGTCCCTGGCCGAACGCGGCGTCAACGCGCCCGCCGGCAACTTCTACGCGCTGGAGTGCTCCCGCCGCCTGGGCCTCGGCGACACCGGCGCGCTCCGCGCCGGAATCGCACCGTACACCGACGAGTCCGACGTGAACCGGCTACTGAAGGGCATCCACGAGCTGGCCCGGCAGGTCTGACACTTCGCGATCTTGAGGGGTCGGGCTCACATACGGTACGTGATGACGTGCGATCCTTCGTCGTCGATCGGCTGGGTCCCGAGGGCGTGCTGATCGTGGATGAGGCCGGCTTCGTCAAGAAAGGCGCCCGGTCGGCGGGGGTTCAACGGCAATACAACGGCACCGCGGGCCGGATCGGCGTGTTTCCGGCCTATGCCCACGCCGCGCCGGGCCGCACGTGATGACAAGGGCACAGCCTTTCGCCCGAGAGCACGGCGGCGGTCTCCGCCTGGCCGCTCCGCGGTTCCCGCTGCCCGGCTGTTGACAGTCACCGGCCTGCCATCGGGTGAATAAAGCGGTTGCGGCTCGACAAGTGATCACATAGCTTGCGATCGGCATCGTCGAATCCGTCGTGAGGACACCCGCGTGACCCCGCCTGCTCTCTCCGCCTGACACCTTTCCAAAGCGCTTCGTCACCGACTCCGTCGGTACTACCGGGCTGTCCCGTTCCTGCGTGCCGCAACTGACGGCTCTGCCGGGACCCCCGGCTCTTCAGCGTTTCAGGCCGTGTGACCACGGCCTTCGTCAGGTCCGAGAGAGATCATGTCCTCACAACCCCATAGAGATCATTCCGTGCTGTCCTGGACCGTACGGCGGACTCGCCTGCCCCTACTGCACTTCCACTGCCTGGAGTGCCGCTCGGCGGTGGCCACCGTCGCGGAGGGCAAGTTCCGGGTGAACGCCAACGGCAAGCTTCTCGACGTGTGGCTTCTCGTCCGCTGCGTCTCCTGCGATCAGACCTCGAAGATCACCGTACGCGAGCGAGTCCCGGTTCGCTCCATTGATCCCGTCCAGCTCCACGCGTTCGAAACCAACGATCCGGCGCTCGTCATCCAGACGCTCCTGGACCCGTTGATCGCCCGGCGCAACCGGTTCAGCCTCGACTGGAAGGACGCATGGCGTCTGCATACGTCACCACCGCATCCGCCGGCGGACCCGAGCTGGCCGATCCGGGTGAAGGTCGACTTCCTTGACCCCGTGCCCATCCGCCCGGAGCGGCTGATCGCCCACGGCCTCGGCATCAGCCGGAGCGAAACCGAACGCCGGATCAAGTCCGATGTCCGCCTCAACCGCACCACGACCACGAACTTCACTTTTGTCGTCCTTCCCGCCGCTCAGGGCGGGAGCAGGACGGTGTAGCCGCCCGGATCTCGTACCGAATCCCTGTCCGCCGGTCGTGGCCGACCCGTCCGTCATCGCCCGCGATCTGTTTCCCACAAGTCGGCGAAGCAGATCGCGGGCGATGACCTCCTCTGCCTCGTGTTCGGGAAACAGCCTTTCTCCGCTGACAGCGGAAACGGCTGATCTCCCGAACACATGCTTGTGGCGCATCCGGTGAGAGGCTCCCGCCGCTGCGATGGAGACTGCCGCGAAGTCGCTTCACCCGCAGGTCCGGGTCCGATGTCCACAAGCAACGACCCGCACCGCAAATGACCTGGTCACGCCCCAAGCGGCAGGCGGGTTCGGCCCGGCGGTGAGGGACGGGCCATGAAGGTGACTCGCCACACCATCTGCCGGGTAGGAGCCTCAGAGGCCGACCATCTCGTCCGTTTCGGGGAAGGATTTCACCATGCCAGTTGAGTTGAACCACACCATCGTGGCGGCCCACGACAAGAAGGCGTCCGCCGAGTTCCTGGCAGGCGTCCTGGGCCTTGAGGTCGGGGCCCCCTACGGGCCCTTCATCCCGGTGGCGACCGGTAACGGCGTCACCCTGGACTTCGCCGACAGCCACGAGGAACAGATCACCACCCAGCACTACGCCTTCCTGGTTTCCGAGAAGGAGTTCGACGCCATCTTCGGACGGATCCAGCAGGCCGGCATCACCTACTACGCCGACCCCTTCCACCGGCAGGTCGGGCAGATCAACCACCACGACGGCGGCCGTGGCCTCTACTTCGAGGACCCGAACCACCACAACCTGGAGATCATCACCCGCCCCTACGGCAGCGGCGGATGACGCGGCCCCCTGACCCCTGACCCCTGACCCCTGACCCCTGACAGGATCATCCATCCATCGGGCTGTCCCCACCCCCCTCCACGGCGAGTGATCCTGACCTGCCCCCTTCCAGACCCTGACCTGAACCCCTCCGATAGAGGGGAGCGGCCCCTCCCTCACCTCTCTATGGCGGGTGCCCCTGCGCTCCTTTCGAAAGAGAGGCTTCAGCTACGGCGGCCGCCCCCGCACCGGCCTCCAGCGGATTGCTTCAGCCGTGTGGAGAGCACCGGGCGGCCCGGAAGAAAGCGGCTACGGTCCGCTCCCCGTACGGCGAGACGATATGGCGCGGAGGTGGGTGGGTGTTCCGGGCGGCGTATAAAGTCCCGAAACCACCGCGCCCGCCAGGCCGGAGGCCTGAGAACACCCACCCACCGGAGCGCGCACCCGACCAGCCGTGAGGTGCCGCAGCACACCCCCGACCAGCCATGAAACACCGCAGCGGTCCGATCGCTGTCAGGTCGTGGACAGTGCGACCGTCGGGGACAGGCGAGCGGCCCGCATCGCGGGGTAGATGCCGGCGAGAGTGCCGATGACCAGGGTGGCGCCGACCGCGCCGCCGACCGCCCAGGGCGGCAAGACGGGAGGCCAGTCACGGGACAGGGCATAGCCGACGGTGGCCAGGGTGCCCAAGGCGGTCCCGACGACGCCGCCCAGAGCGGACAGCAACAGGGACTCCGCCAGGAACTGAACGCGGACCTGGCCACGGGTGGCCCCCAGGGAGCGGCGCAGGCCGATCTCCCGGCGGCGTTCCAGCACCGAGATCACCATGGTGTTCGCCACGCCGACCCCGCCGACCAGCAGGGCGACCGTGCCGAGGCCGAGCAGCAGGTTGGTGAAGGCCCCGGCCGCGGCGGCCCTGGCGGCCAGCGCGTCGGAGGGCCTGCTGACGTTCACCTCCCCCGGCTTCTCCGGATTCACCGTACGAGGCAGCACGGAGCGTACGTCCGTCACCGCCTCCTCGGCGGACCGCTCGTAGATGGTGGTGGGGTGCCCGTCGAAACCCAGCAGTTCCTCAGCCGCTGGAAACCCGATGAGCGCCGACCGTTCGATCTCGGGCGCGAGCGGCATCGATTCCAGGATGCCGATGACCGTGAACCACCGGTTGCCCACCCACACCCGCACACCGGTCCTGGTGATACCCAGTCGCTCCGCGGATTTGGAACCCAGGACCACCACCGGTTGCCGTTCGGTGGCGGCGTTCAGCCAGGTGCCGTGCTGGACCGTGCCCTCCAGCGTGCGGAGCAGTTCGACGGTGGCGGCCTGTACGGCGATGCCCCCGGTGACCGTCTCGGGGATGTAGCCGGTCCTCCGCACCGACGCCTCGACGATTCCGGTGGCCGAGGCCGTGCTCACCGGGCCGATGCGCCTGACCATGGCGACCGACTCCTTCGGCAGCTTGGCCGGCTCCCCGAAGATCGTCTGACCCGGGGCCACGGTCAGCAGGTTGGTGCCCAACCGGTCGAGCCGGCGCAGCAGCTCCTCCCGGGAGGAGGAGGAGATCCCGATCACCGCGATCATGGTGGCGATACCGATGGCGATGCCGAGCGCGGAGAGGATCACCCTCGTCGGGCGGCTCCTGAGCCCCGCCGCGCCGACCCGGAGCACGTCGGAGAGGCCGAGCCTGGCGGGCTTCATCTCAGCGCCTCCCCGCCACGAGCCCCCGGCACCTCGGAGAGGTCGATCCTGGCGGATCTCCCCCCGTCACAACCCCCGGGCACCTCGGAGGGAGTGAACCTGATGGGCTTCACGTCAGCACCTCCCCGTCGCGGACCCGTACCTGCCGGGGGCACCAGGCGGCGATCTCGTTGTCGTGCGTGATGATCGCGATCGTGGTCCCGCCCTCGTGGAGCTCGCGCAGGATCTTGAGCACCTCGGCCCCCGAGGCGGAGTCGAGGTTGCCGGTCGGCTCGTCGGCCAGCAGCAGTGGCGGGTCGCCGACGACGGCCCTGGCCACGGCCACCCGCTGCTGCTCACCACCGGAGAGCTGGTTGGGCCGATGGTCGAGCCGATGCCCGAGGCCCACCCGCTCCAGGGCCGCCGCGGCCCGTGTGCGTCTAACCCGCAGCGGCGTTCCGGTGTAGAGCAGTCCGTCGGCCACGTTGTCCAGGGCGCTCACCCCCGGCGCCAGGTGGAACTGCTGGAAGACGAACCCCAGGTGGCGGGCGCGCAGCGCCGACAGCTCGCGGTCCGACAGGGTCGCGATGTCGTGACCCGCGATGCGGACGGTCCCCGAGGTGGGCCGGTCCAGGGTCCCGATCAGGTGGAGCATGGTGGACTTGCCCGAGCCCGACGGACCGACGATGGCCAGCAGTTCGCCCTTCTCGACCAGCAGGTCCACCCCGCGTAGCACCTGGACATCACCGTTGTAGGTCTTGGTCACCCCGTGTAGCTCGATGATGCTCACTCCGACGGCACCCCGACCTTCATACCTTCGCTGAGCCCGTCCCCGGTGATCTCGGCCATGCCGCTGCCGAACGCGCCGACCTTCACCGGCACCAGCCGGATGAGGGAACCCTCGACGATCTCGATACCGAACCCGCCCTCGCGCAGCGCGAGCAGCGCCTCCACCGGTACGGCGAGCACGTTCTTCCGCCGCCCGCTCACCATCTCCACCTCGACGGGGGCCCGGTCGAGCTTGGTCTTCGGTTTCCTGGTGAGCGTGATCTCGACGTCGATGACCGTCCTGTCCCTGCTCCGCCTGGCCACCGTGCCCACTTCGGTGATCTTCCCTGCCGCCTTCTCGCCGCCCGGCAGCTCCACGGTGACCTTCACCCCCTTCTTGGCGAGCGTCTGGTCACCGCTGTCGAGTTCGACGTGGACCAGCCGGTTCAGGTCACTGACCGTGAGGACCTGCTGTCCCGGCGCGATCCTGCCGCCGACCACGGTCTTCACCTCGGTCACCCTGACCGCCGAGGGCAGGAACAGCACCTGCGTGTCGTCCACCTGACCGGTCTTGGGCAGCCCCCGGTCCTGCTGCCACTCGCGTACCGCGAGGTAGGTGGCGTAGCTGAAGTGGTCGTCCACGGTGAGGTCCTTGCCGTAGCCCAGCGCCCTGAGGTTGCGTTCGAGCTGCCTGACGTCGGGCCCGTCGGAGACGCCCCGGCGTAGCGGCCGGTAAAGGGGCAACGTGCCGTACATCAGGGTGACCGGCCTGCGATCGACCTTGAGCAGGGAGCGGCCCCGCCGTACCACCGAGCCCTCGGCGGGCACCGACGTCACCGTTCCGGCCGCGCCGGTGGTGAGCCGGCGCTGCCCCGAGTAGGTCAGCGCGCCGGTCACGGTCTTGGTGTCCAGCAGGTCCTGCCTGGTGATCACCGCCGTGTCGGCGACCTGGGCCCTGACGGGCGTGGCCACCCCGGCGCCGCCATCGGCCAGCACGGCGATCACCGCCCCCGCGGCCACGACTGCCAGGAGGGTCACCCCCGACAGGACGAGCCCCCTCCTCACTGCCCGCTCGCTTCCATGCCGGGCGAGAACTCCTTGCAGGCCTCCTCGGCCGCCTTCACCTTCGCCTCCGCTCCCGCGGGGAACTGGAACTTGACCCCGCCGTTGGGGTCCGGATCCTCCATGTCGATGCCCTGCTCGCGCATGCACTGCACGTACTTGACCATCTCGTCGCGCCGCTTCGAGTCGCCGGCCGTGCTCTTGTCGCCGAGCGCGGCGTCCAACAAGGGCTGGCACACCTTCGCCGCCTTATCCGTCTTGGCCTGCTCGTCCTTCTTGGTCTGGTAGTTGATCGACCCGTTGGGGTCCGGATCGGCCATGTCGACGCCGTTCTCACGCATGCACTGGGCGAACTTCAGCATCGCCTGCCGCCGATCGGCCGAGGCCGAGGCCGAGGCGGTGGGCTTGGCGGTGCCGTCTCCCGCGCTGGCGACGCCTGAGGTGGTCGGAGCCGCGCCACACCCCGCCAGCAGCAGCGGTACGGCGAGCAGCAACAGTCGAGCTTTCACAACGATCTCCCTGGGTTGGTTGAGGGCCAACTTCACCGGAGAAGGTGTTAGACCCGGATAAGCGCTTACCCGGCGCTAACACCCGGTGCGTCACCCTCGTCATCATGCGAGTGCTGATCGTGGAGGACGAAGAACAGCTGGCCGACGCCGTCGCACGGGGCCTGCGGCTGCACGCGATGGCCGTGGACGTGGTCTACGACGGCCGGGAGGCGCTGGAGCGGGCCGGATACGTCGAATACGACGTCGTCGTACTGGACCGTGACCTGCCCGAGGTGCACGGCGACGACGTGTGCGGCGAGCTCAGGCAGCGAAGCCGCATCCTCATGCTGACCGCGGCGGGGCAGGTCCACGACAGGATCGACGGGCTGACCCTGGGCGCGGACGACTACCTGGTCAAGCCGTTCGCATTCGCCGAGCTGGTCGCCAGGATCAGGACGCTGGCCCGCCGCTCCTTCCGTACCGCCCCGCCGGCCCTGGAACGGGCGGGGATCAGGCTCGACCCCGCCCGCCGTACGGTCACCAGGGACGGACGGCGGATCGGGCTGAACCGCAAGGAGTTCGACCTGCTGCGGGAGCTCCTGGCCGCGGACGGTGACCTCGTCACCTCCGCCGAGCTGCGCAGAAAGGTGTGGGACGAGCACGCGGAGGGGGGTACGGGCGTGCTGCGCGTCGCGATCACCTCGCTGCGCAAGAAGCTCGGCACTCCCTCGGTGCTGCAGAACGTGCCGGGAAAGGGGTACCGGCTGTGAGGCTCGGCCTGCGCACGCGACTCACCCTGTTGTACGGCGCGCTGTTCTTCGCGGCCGGGTCGACGCTGGTCTGGTCCACCTACCTGCTGACCGCCAAGGCGCTGAACCAGCAGTTCACCGTGGCCTACTCGAAGATAAGCGAGGCGGGAGCAGATCTGCCCTCCGAGAAGCCCATCGGGGAGGTGCTGATAGGGGACGTGGGGCAGCGGGCGACCAGCGTCCTCGACGAGATGCTGCGCTCCTCGCTCCTGATCATGGTCCTCGTCGGGATCGCCGCGACAGTGGTCGGCTACCTGATCGCCGACCGCGCGCTCCGTCCCCTCGACCGGGTCACCGAGACCGCGCAGCGGCTGTCGGAGGGCAACCTGCACGAGCGGATCGCCCTACGCGGGCGGCCCCAGGACGAGATCAAACGGCTGGCCGACACCTTCGACGCGATGCTCGACCGGCTGCACCGGGTGTTCGACGCCCAGCGCCGATTCATCGCCAACGCCTCGCACGAGCTGCGTACCCCGCTGGCGATCAACCGCACGGTCCTGGAGGTGTCGCTGGAGGAGCCCGGGGCCTCGCCGGATCTCAAGACGCTGGCCCGCGCGCTGCTCGGTACCAACGCCCGCCACGAACGGCTGATCGAGGGACTGCTCCTGCTGGCCCAGTCCGAGCAGGAACTCACCTCGCGCAGGCCCCTCGAACTCGACCAGGTGGTACGCGCCGCCCTGGACCAGCTCGACCCGCTGCCCCGCAACCGGCCCGTCACCATCCACCGGGACCTGAGCCCGGTGACCGTCGAGGGCGATCCGCTCTTCCTCGAACGCGCCGTCTGCAACCTGGTGGAGAACGCGATCAAGTACAACGTGCGGGACGGGCAGGTCTGGATCTCCTGTGACCAGGGCGGCCTGGTCGTGGAGAACACCGGGCAGCCGGTCCCGCCGTACGAGGTGGAGGATCTCTTCGAGCCCTTCAGGCGGCTGCAGGGCGACCGTGTCCGCTCGGCGCGCGGCGCGGGGCTCGGGTTGTCGATAGTCCGCGCCATCGTGGACGCCCACGGCGGTACGGTCACCGCCACCTCACGCCCCGAGGGCGGCCTGCGCGTCGCGATCACTCTGCCCTCTCCCCCGGCCCCGGTAGCCGGTTCCGGCAACACCCGGATCCCCGCCCGAACCGGCTGACAGACACTCCGCGCGCCCCGGTTCCGGGAGAAACCCCGGCGAGCCGGGTACGGCGGAACCGCGCCGAGGAGCGCACGTGAACGCGAGAGTCACCGGAGTCCGTTCTACGATGCGAGAAGAGAGGTGGAACGCCGCCCCCCCGCGCACCACGAGATGGCGCGTGCCGTTCCGCCAAGGCCGGGCAAGTGTCGAGGTCCCTCCGGCCGAACCTCGACAACGGAGAGCAGGAGCAACGGTGCGCACTTCTGACGGCCCGCCGGAGAGCGGCGGGAAACGGAGCGGGATCACCTCCTCCGCGCTCAGTTCCACCGTTCTGCTGTACTGGCTCCTTGGCCTCACCGTGCTTGTCCTGGTGTCCGGCTACCTGAGCGACAGAGAGAGCCGGCTGGCCCCCTTCCTCATCATCCTGCCCGCCTTCGTCGCCGGGGTGGGGACGGTGCGGCAGACCTTCCTCACCGCCGGATGGGTCGTCCTCGTCGTTACCGGCTCGGTGCTCTACCACCCGTTGGAGCCGGCCGCCAATCTGTCATTGATCGTCTTCTCCGTCGTACTCGGGGGGTTGAGCGTCGCGGGAGGCCGGTGGCGGATCCGCAAGAACGAGGAGATCGCCCGGCTGCGCTCGGCGTCGGCGGCCCTGCAACGGCAGATCCTGCGCCCGCTGCCGTTGCTCACCGACCAGCTCCTGGTCGACGGGCTGTACGAGCCCGCGGAGGAGGACAGCATGGTCGGGGGCGACGTCTACGAGATCGTGGCCTCGTCGTACGGCAGCCGGGTGCTCATCGCCGATGTCCAGGGCAAGGGCCTGCCCGCCATCGGCACCGCCTTCGCGGTGCTGGGCGCCTTCCGGGAGGCGGCCTTCCGGGAACCGGCTCTCCCCGCGGTGGTGGACGCACTGGAAAATGCCGTGCTGCGGCACAACGCCTTCGCGAAGCAGGCCGGCGAACCCGAACGCTTCGTCACCGCCCTCGTACTGAGCGTAGACAGCGGATACAAGGCCCAGGCCGTCAACTGCGGCCATGTTCCGCTGTACATCCTGTACGGCGAGCGGGTCGGCCCGGTTCTCTTCCGTGATCCGGGCGTCCCCCTGGGGCTGGGCTCCCTCACCTCGCAACCACGTGCCGTCGAATGGTTCGACTTCCCTCCCGGTGCGACCCTGCTGCTCTGCACGGACGGCGTCACCGAGGCCCGTGACCCGTCCGGCGTCTTCTACCCCCTGGAGGACCGCCTGGCCCACTGGCATGACGCCTCCCCCGATCAGGTGGTCGGCACCCTCCAGACCGAACTGCTCCGACACACCCGGGGCAACCTCCGCGACGACGTCGCCGTACTGGCCATCCGCCGGAACTCCCCCGGCACGCCCATGACCACCCATTGATCATGTGCACCCGGAACGGAGAGCGCGGCGGGCCACGAACCCGCGCTACTCCCCGGTCAGCCGTCCCAGCCGCTCGGTGGCCTCGATGTACTCCTCCACCAGCCCGAACACCACGTCCTTGGTCGACCGTACCTGGTTCATGGTCCCGATGATCTGACCCGCCGGGAAGGTGGCCAGCTCGGCGGCGTCGGAGCGGGCGATGCGGCGGAGCGCGTCGGAGATCAGCATGAACTGCAGCGGCATCGGCAGGGTGCCGGGCGAGTCGGGCGCCTCCCAGGCGTCGGTCCACTCGTTCCTGAGCAGCCGGGCGGGCTTGCCCGTCCACGAGCGGGAGCGCACGGTGTCGCGTGAGGTGGCCTCCAGGATGCGCTGCTTGGCCATCGCGGGGGTGTCGGCCTCCTCGACGGCGAGCCAGATGGAACCGGTCCACACCCCCTCGGCTCCGAGCGCCATGCCCGCCGCCATCTGGCGGCCGTTGCCGATGCCTCCCGCGGCCAGTACGGGCACGTCCACCGCGTCCACCACCTGTGGGATGAGCACCATCGTGGAGATCTCCCCGGTGTGCCCGCCCGCCTCGGTGCCCTGCGCGACGACGATGTCCACGCCGACCTCGACCTGCTTGACGGCGTGCCGGGGGGTGGACGCCAGCGCCGCCACCTTCACGCCCTTGGCATGCGCCAGCTCGACCACGTCGGCGGGCGGCGGGCCGAGGGCGTTGGCCAGCAGCGCGATCGGGTGCCGCAGCGCCACCTCGACCTGCGGCCGGGCGGTGGCGTCGGTCCAGCCGAGCAGGGCCCGGCCGGCCTCCTCGCCGGACAGCGGACCGACGCCGTGCGAGGTCAGCAGGTCGTCGACGAACGCGCGGTGCCCCTCGGGGATCATCCCCTGGAGCCGTCCCAGCAGATCCTCGGGCGAGTCGACGCCCAGGTCGGCTCCCGCGTAGGAGGCGGGCATGACCACGTCGACGCCGTACGGCTTACCGTCGACGTGGTCGTCGATCCACTTGAGCTCCATCTCGAGCTCTTCCGGGGTGAAGTAGAGCGCGCCGAGCACGCCCATCCCGCCGGCGCGACTGACCTCGACGACGACGTCCCGGCAGTGGCTGAAAGCGAATATCGGAAGTTCGATCCCGAGCATGTCCGTGACACGTGTCCGCATGCGCCCACGGTACGACCCGCCTCCGGCGAACTGCAACGTGTTCTAGTCTAGAATATTTCGTCGGTATTGTCGGGAAATCAAAACATTGCCGGGAAACTACAACAAGAACCTGTTTCACCGAGGCATTCGGCGCCAGATCGCGCGCGGCAGCACGCGCATCACCGCGAAGAACACCCGCAGCCCGCCGGGAACCCAGACGACCTCGGCGTCCGAGCGCAACCCGGCGATCACCGCGTCGGCGACCTGGCCAGGAGTGGACGACATCGGCGCGGGAGACATCCCCTCGGTCATCCTGCCGATCACGAAACCAGGCCGGACCACCATCACCCGGGCACCCGATCCGTGCAGGGCGTCACCCAGCCCCTGCGCGAACCCGTCCAGGCCCGCCTTGGCCGAGCCGTACACGAAGTTGGCCCGGCGCACCCGCACCCCGGCCACCGAGGAGAGCACCACCAGCGTGCCGTGGCCCTGCTCGCGCAGCCGCCGCGCGGCGAAGAGCCCGGCGGACACGTGCCCGCCGTAGTTGACCGCGACCGCCTCGGCGGCGGCCACCGGATCGGCGTCGTAGGTCTGCTGGCTGCCCAGCACGCCGAAGGCGGGGATGACCACGTCCAGGTCACCGACCAGCTTCGCGGCGGCCTCGATCACCTCGCCGTGCGTCTCGGGCCGGGAGGCGTCGAAGTCCAGCAGGTGCACCTCGGCGGCCCCGATCACCGGGGGCGGCCCGGCGGTGGCGTCACGGGCGGCGAGCACGACCCGGCGGGCACCGTCGCGGACCAGCCGCTCGACGATCGCCAGCCCGATCTCGCTGCGCCCACCCAGCAGCAGCACGGTGTCCACCGCGCCCAGGGCGTTCCTCATCGAATACCTCCAGCGTGGAGCCCCCGGGCCGCAGCCTTGGGGAGGAAGTCGACGGGCGGTCCTCCTCGGCGTCCCGGGACTGGGACCTGTCCGCTCGCCCGCCACAGGGGCCGAGCCGCACGGCACGCCACGCGGCCGCGGCTCACAGGGAGAGTCTTCTCGACAGGTCCGAGCGGAACACCCCGGCCGGATCCACCTCGTCACGGATCCCTCGCCACTCTGCCAGCCTGGGGTACATCGCGGCCATCGTCTCGGCCGACATCCGCGAGTCCTTGGCCAGGTAGATCCGCCCGCCCGCCCCCGCCACCCAGCCGTCGAACTCGCGCAGCAGCCCGGCCAGCCCTCGCCGGCCGGCGGGGATGTCCAGGGCGAGCGTCCAGCCGGGGGCCGGGAACGACAGCATCCCCGGCGTGCCGGGGCCGAACCGCTTGAGCACCGTGAGGAAGGAGACCACCCCGTCGGCCGACAGCCGCGAGACGATCCGCCGCAGCGTCGCCTCCTCGCCGAACGGCACCAGGAACTGGTACTGGACGAAGCCGTGCGAGCCGTAGACCCGGTTCCAGCCGTCCACCGAGTCCAGCGGGTGGAAGAACGGCGCGAGTCCCTGGATGAGACCGGTGCCGGGGCGTGACTTCCGGTACCAGGCCTCGTTGAAGGCCCGTACGGTCACCTGGTTGAGCAGCCCGTTCGGCGCCCAGGCGGGGGCCTTCACCGCGAAACCGGGAGCGAACGCCAGCGGGTCGGCGCCGCGCGGCAGCTCGTCGCGGGTCGCGTGGTCTCCCCTGGTGAGCACGCTGCGGCCCATCCGGGCGCCCGCGGCGAGCAGGTCGATCCAGGCGACCGTGTAGCGGTAACGGTGATCGGTGGCCGCCATCGTCTCCAGCGTGTGGTCCAGGTCCCGGGTGCGCTCGACGTCCACCCGTACCCGGGAGGTCTCGATCGGCAGGCACTGGAACACCGCCTCGGTGATCACACCGGTGAGCCCCATCCCACCGACCGTGGCCCAGAACAGCTCGTCGCCCGGCGCCAGCGTACGGCCGGCGCCGTCGGCCGTGACGAGGGTGAGGGAGCGCAGGTGAGCGCCGAAGGAGGAGTCGGCGTGGTGGTTCTTGCCGTGCACGTCGGCCGCCACGGCCCCGCCGACCGTCACGTACCTGGTGCCCGGGGTGACCGGGACGAACCAGCCCAGGGGCACCAGAGCGGCCATCAGATCGTGCAGGCTCAGCCCACCGGCGGCGGTGACCAGGCCGGTTGTCCCGTCCAGGGACCACGAGGTCAGCGCGGTGCAGTCGAGGACCAGGCCGCCGGAGTTCTGCGCGGCGTCGCCGTAGGAGCGGCCGAGTCCCCGGACCGCGACGCCCCGGCCCGGTGCCCGCCGTACCAGCTCGGCGACCTCCTCGGCGGAGCGGGGCCTGGCCAGACGCGCGGGGGTCGGCGCGGTACGGCCCCAGCCGGTCAGGAAGGTCATCGAACCTCCTTGAGCGTGGAGAACTCGGGCCTCGGCCCTGGAGAGGAGGTCACGGCAGGTAGATCCCGAAGGCGAGCGAGACGAGCAGGAGCGCGACGAACACCTGCGTGGGCCGGTCGCGCAGGGCGAGTTCCTCGGGCTCCTCCCCCACGCCCCTGTCCACCAGCAGATTGTGCCGCAGCACGATGAGCAGGAAGGGCACGATGCTGATCCCGTAGAACGGGCCGGGGTGGTCGTTGAGCGCCCACAGGCAGTAGGTCACGATCATGGCGCCTGACGACATCATCCGGACACCGGCCAGGTAGCCGGGAGTGTAGGCGGCCAGGATGGCCCGGGTGGAGTTGCCGCCGGCGGCGGCGCGCAGCTCGGCCTCCCGCTTGCCCGCCACGAGCTGGAGCGAGCCGAGCGAGATCACCACAAGGAACCAGCTCGTCACCGGCACGTCCACGGCGACCGCCCCGGCGAAGGCGCGGATCACGTGGCAGCCCGCGACCGCGACCAGGTCCACCACCACCTCGTGCTTGAGCCAGTAGGTGTAGGCGAAGGTCAGCGCCAGGTATCCGACGACGACGGCCGGCAGCCGCCAGTCACCCGACAGCGCGGCGAACACCGGGGCGAGCACGACGAGCAGGGCTCCGACGATCCAGGCGAGCCGTACCGAGACCAGACCCGCCGCGATGGGGCGGTGGCGCTTGCGCGGGTGGCGGCGGTCGGCCTCGACGTCGGCGGCGTCGTTGAGCAGGTAGGTGCCGCCGGCGGCCAGGCAGAACGCCACGAAGGCGATCAGCGCGCCCAGCAGGCCCTGGGCGGTCCCCAGCACGCCGGCCGCCGCCGGGGCCGCGAACACCAGGGCGTTCTTCAGCCACTGGCGCGGGCGGCAGGCCCGGACAAGGGCGCCGGGCGAGAGGCGCCGGGCGCCCGGGAGGGGGAGCTCCGGCGCGGCCGGGGCGGCCACCGCTTTCTCGTTCACCGGATCCTGGCTCGCCAGGATCCGGTCACCGGAGCTCACCGCATTCCGATCGTCAGCCCCGGCCGGTCCTGCGGACCAGGAGGAATCCGGTGACCAGCAGGGCGAGGCCCACCAGCAGCAGGATCACCGGGATCGTCACCTTGAGCAGGGTGATCTGACTCTTGCCCTCGGTGGCGTTGCGCACCAGCTCGTCGACGGTCTGCGGGGTCATCTTGGCCGTCGCCGCGAAGGCGATGATGCTGTGGGCGCCGTCCTGGGTCCTCAGGACGTCGTTACGCTGCTGCTCCTGCTTGACCGGCGAGCCGGTCACCGGCTCGATCCAGTAGGTGTTCTTGCCCTCGTAGAACCGGTCCACCTGGACGTCGCCCGTCACGTCCGTCACGCCCATGATCGAGGCGGGGACGGTGCGGGTCTCGGTCTTCGTCTCCGGAGCCACCTGCTCGAACTTGTACGCCGGCAGGCCGTTGACGTCCTCCTCACCGACGAACGTGGCGTCGAAGGCCATGCCCGCGGTGGAGTTGAAGACCTTGTAGGTCTTCTTCTCGACGTCGAAGGGGAACTTGTAGATCTGGCCTTCAAGCTTGCTGGGCTTCTTGTCGATGTTCACCGCGCAGCAGTTGATGCCCTCGCCGGTGTACTTGTTGAAGGCGCTGCGCCGTTCGTTGAGCGCGATGCCCGGGTTACCGTTCGTCGGGTCGTTGACCGCGGTGAACTCGTCCCAGACGACCCGGTCGCCCTGGGACTGGGACACGTCCCCGCGGGTGGTGACGGTGATGGCGAGGTCGCCGGTCATCACCTTGAGGTCCTTGGCGCTGAAGTACTGCGCTCCGGTGGCCTCCAGCTTGCTGATCCCGTATTGGGCGGCCGGAGCCGCGATCAGGCTGCCGCCGATCTGGAAACGCACCAGCGGCGCGAGCACAATGAGGAACGCCCCGACGGCTAACAGGATTACTCCGACGACCCGACGCATCTACCCTCCTGGGGGATTACAGCATGGGGGGTTTGGGGGGAAATATGTGGATTGACAAGGCTACTGACCAGTATGTTAGGTGCAGAGAGTGATCGACGTCACCGGGGGATGCGGAAAAGTGACCGAAACAAGTTCTAGATCGGAACAGCTCTCTCCGCAGGTTCCATCCAAAATAGTCGGTCATCTGGACACTCTGGACGGCGTGCGCGCCGTCGCCTCGCTCGCGGTGCTCGTCTTTCACGTCGCGAGCGAGTCCGGTGCCGCGCTCCGCGAAGGCTTCACCGGCGCGCTGCTCTCCCGCGGCGACGTGGCGGTGCCGATCTTCTTCGCGCTCTCCGGGCTGCTGCTCTACCGCCCCTACGCGGCCGCGCTGCTGTGCCGGACCCCCGCCGTCCGCACCCGCGTCTACCTGTGGAAGCGGGCGGTGCGCATCCTGCCCGCCTACTGGCTGGTGGTCGTGGTGGCCATGTTCATCTGGTCACGCGACCACACCTCCGACGCCTGGAGCTGGCTGACGCTGCTGACCCTCAACCAGAACTACGTCACCGAGACCTGGTGGTTCGGCCTGGGGCCCCAGGGCCTGGCCCAGATGTGGAGCCTCTCCGTCGAGGTGGCCTTCTACCTGCTGCTTCCCCTGCTCGCGGCGGGCCTGGCCGCCTTCGCCCGGCGCGGCGGGGCGGACGCGCACCGGCGGGCCCGGCGGCTGCTGATGGGCCTGGGCGTGCTGATCGCGCTCTCCTTCGCCTGGACACTGCTGACCTACTACCCGGAGTACCGGCCCTTCCTGAACAGCTGGCCACCCCGGTCGATGATCTTCTTCGCCGTGGGGATGGCGCTGGCCGTGGTGCTGGCCTGGATACGCGCCACCCCGGACACCGACTCCCCCGCCCGGCGTTTCGAACGGGCGGTGTGGGCCTCCCCCGGCTCGTGGTGGCTGGTCGCCGCCCTGGCGTACGCCGTCGCCGCCTCCCCCGTGACCGGAACCCGCTTCCTCGGCATCGACGGCGTCTGGTCGGGCCTGTTCGAGCTGGCCCTCTACGCGATCGTGGCCCTGTGCCTGCTCGTCCCGGCCACGCTGCCACCGCCGGGCGACTCACCGGTGAAGGTCCTGCTCGCCAACCCGGTGATGGGCTTCCTCGGCCGCATCTCCTACGGCGTCTTCCTCTGGCAGTTCGTGGCCATCTACCTGTGGTACGACTTCACCGAGCAGCAGCAGTTCTCCGGCAACTTCCTGGGCAACCTGGTACCCATCACCGTCATGACGCTCGTGATGGCCACCCTGACCTACCGGTTCGTGGAACGGCCCGCCCAGCGCCTCAACCGCCTCGTGCGCCCGCCCCTCCGCCCCGCGCCGGCGGAGGGCTAGGAGGGCTGCTCGCCTTCGGCGACCGGCGCCCCGAGGGCGACGCCGGTCATGCAGAGCGGGGCCGTCGGGTCGTCCATCACGATCTTCATCCCCTTGCCCACCCCCGTCACCGGGAAGTGGACGAGGCCGCCGGAGGTCTGCTGCAGGCTGAGCACGATCCGTTCCTCACCGACCTGCACGGTCACCGAGACCGGCCGGTCGGAGATGTAGACCAGCGCGCCCGCCGTGGCCTTCCCGCCGAAGGAGACCGCGTCGGGGAAGAACGCGGTGCCGTCCAGGGTCCGTATGCACTGCTCGCCCTCGCCCCGGGTGGCCAGGAAGCCGAAGATGCTCATCCGCACCAGCCTGCCTTCACGGTTGAAGACCTTGGCGTCCTCCGAGGGTTCCGGGTGCGCCATCCTGACCCGTACGGTCGGGCGGGCCAGCGGGGCGAGCAGATGGCTGCTGAGCCGCCGCTCGCCGTTGACCGGGAGCACGATGTCGTCGGGGACCGGGGTCGGATAGATCACCACATTGTCCGGCGCCGCGGCGAGCTGCCCGGCGACCGTTTCAAGATATGTCCGGACGTGGCCGCCGGTGAGGGTGTCCCGATAGGCCCCGATCGAGATCATCGACAGTATGAGGTAGGCACCCGAGGTCAACCCCGCGGCGAGGACGAGCGAGGACGGCGCGGGCAGCGCGCGGCGGTAGGCACCGCTCTCCCCGCTGACCGGCAGCAGGGCGAGCCCCAGGCAGATCATCAGGACGACCACCGCGTCCGCGACGTAACGGCTCTCCAGGCCCACCAGCGACGTGTAGTTGCCCCGGGCGATCACCGTGGGGATCGCGTCGGCGAGCAGCAGGTAGCCGCCCAGGACGAGCCACGCCCGCAGCGCGCGGCGCCGGTAGCAAACGGTGATCACAAGCAGGACCGCCAGGACCGCCCAGGAGACGGCGACGAGGACGTCGGAGGGGGCGGTCAGGCCGCCGGTCGGGGTCGGCGCCCAGTCGACCGGGCCCCCGATCGCCCCGCTGGGGAACGTCCGGCCCAGCAGAAGCGAGAGCAGGTCGGCGGTCACGCCGGGATCGGGTACCGAGGCGCCCTCCCCCGGCGCCGTGCTCATCCTGGCGAGATAGAGGATCGTGTAGGTGGCGAGCACCATCACGTGCGCCGACCAGAGCCGCCAGTGCCGCCGCACCTCGCCGAGCGCCGAGGTGATCCAGCCCTTCTCCCGCTCCCGCAGGAAGGCGGTGGTCAGGGCGAAGAGCAGGAAGGTGACGAAGACCCCCTTGGTGCTGAAGGCCATGCCGACCACGCACCACGCCAGCGCGTGCCGGCCGTACCGGGTGCCCTCGCCGCGGGCGAAGCGGACCTGGTCGGTCAGCGCGAGTACCAGGACGAGCTGGAGCGGCACCGCGTTGATGGCGGCCGCCCACCAGCCGAACGCCGGAATCGTCAGCGGGGAGAACAGGAACAGGGTCAGCAGCGGCAGGATCGCCGGCCGGGTGCCGAACAGCATCCGCAGCAGCCGGAGCGCCAGCACGCTGAGCAGCGCCTGCGCGACGAACGTGACACCGGCCACCAGCAGCCAGTCGTAGGGCGCGATGCGCGAGAGCACCCAGGTCAGCGCGAGGGCGCCGGGCATGAAGTGGCCCTTGTGCACCCGGGTCACGAAGTCGAGGGTGAGGTCGCTCCGGTAGGCGTCGCCGACGAAGAGCAGGTCGTCCTCGACGAAGTAGGAGTCGCGCAGGATCAGCAGCCGCAGCACCAGCGACACCACGATGAGCAGGGCGGCGCCGAGCAGCACCGGACTGCGGAGGGCCGCCAGCCAGCCGGGCAGCACGATCCGCAGCGCCGGTGGCTCCGGCCGCTCCGGCCGTTCTGTCTCCGTGGCCTCCACTGGCCCTCCCCTGCTGATCCCCGTGTTCCGGCGGAACACCCTACGAGTGTGAAAAGTTCGCTGGCGATGCGGTGTTATGCTCCGCCCCACCTGGTTTGTTCTACTCCGTAGAGGAGCAGCGTTGGAGACCCACCCGGCATCGTTCCGTGCCACCCTGGGCCGGTCCGTCGCCCTGCTCGGCGGCTTCCGCAAGGAGCAGAGCGACCCGGACTTCTTCTACGGCATGCTGGCCAGGGACACGGTGGCCCAGCTCGCCTCCTACACCGAGCTGGACGGCGCGCTCGTCGCCGACGTCGGTGGCGGCCCCGGCTACTTCACGGACGTGCTGCGGTCCGTGGGCGCCCGGCCGGTCTGCGTGGACTGCGACGCGGGCGAGATGATGGCCCGCCAGGGCGCCGCCCCGGAGGGCGCCGTGCTGGGCAGCGCGCTCGACCTGCCGCTGGCGACCGGCTCGGTGGACGTCTGCTTCTCCTCCAACGTGCTGGAGCACGTGCCGCAACCGTGGCGGATGGCCGACGAGATGGTCAGGGTGACCCGTCCCGGCGGTGTGATCTACCTGTCCTTCACCAACTGGCTCTCGCCCTGGGGCGGCCACGAGACCTCGCCCTGGCACTACCTCGGCGGCCACCGCGCCGCCGAACGCTACACCCGCAAGTACGGCAAGCCGCCCAAGAACCGCTACGGCGCCGGCCTCTACCCGGTCTCGATCGGTGCGGCGCTGCGCTGGGCGAAGCGGCAGCCGGACGCCACGGTCCTGGACGCCCTGCCCCGCTACCATCCGCGCTGGGCGACCCCGGTGATCCACGTTCCCGGGCTGCGCGAGATCGTGAGCTGGAACCTGCTGCTCATCCTGCGCCGCCACTGACCACCTCCTCCGGTACCGCCATGCCGAGCACCACCGCGCGCAGGCAGACCCCGTCGTCCTGGACCGAGATCCGTACCGGCCCCGAGGCGGCCCCGGCCGGCAGGTAGACCCGGTCCTGGCCGGCCCTGAGCGGGACCTCGGTCCGCCGCCCGTCCCTGAGCACCGTAGCGCGCGTGTCCCTCGGCACCCGGTAGTCGATGCGGAAGATGTTCCCCTCGTACCCGGCGGGCAGGTCGGCGACGGCGATGTGGTCGCTCAGCGGGAGGCAGCCGCCGTCCCAGGCCGCCACCTGGGCGCCGAACACGGCGGCGGGCACCAGATGGCCGCGATCGTCGAAGGTCACCGCGTGATGAGCCGCCCCCGGGTACCTGATCCGCTCGCCGAGGGCGCCCTCGGCGAGCGGGCTGAGCGCCCGGGAGGTCAGCCGGTCCTCGACGGCCTGCCAGGGAAAGAGCATCCGGTCGGGTATCAGCGAGGGGTAGACGCCCGTCTGGGGGCCGAGCCTGGCCAGGTCCGCGCGGGCCGCGTCGAAGTAGGCGCGGTTGCGCTCGCCAGGCAGCCCCTGGGCGAACCCCGCGGCCGACACCAGGGTGAGCGCCACGTAGGCGCACGCGGCGGGGAGGACGAACGGCGAGACCGCACCGTTCCCGGGTGAGTCCTGCCCGGGGGGCCCGATCTTCCGCCACGGCATCAGGGCCAGGGCCAGGCAGACGGCGAGCACCGGCGTCGCGTCGGCGATGTAGCGGCTCTCGAAGGCGTGCTGCACCGACCCCGACCGGCTGAACATGATCAGCAGTGCGTCCGCGACCAGCAGGTAGCCCACGGCCAGTGCCCAGGCACCGGCCGCCTCGGGGCGCCTGCGGCAGGTGCCCGCGACGACGGCCGCCAGGACCAGCCAGGCCACGATGACCTCGACGGCCCGGTGGGCGACCAGCGGGCCCGCCGTGGTCTCCGCCCCCCAGCTCAGCGGGCCGCCCACGAGCAGTGTCGGCACCGTGCCGCCGAGGAAGTTCCCGATGTACTCCATGGCCGTGTAGAACTCGGGGAGCGCGAACCCCTGACCACCGCTCCGTCCCGAGGCCAGCAGGTACCCGGTCAGATAGGCGCCGCCCACCACCAGGTAGACCGACCAGAGTGCCCAGTGCCTGCGCACCGCCCCGACCACGCCGTGCTCGCCTGCCAGCAGCAGCACCGTGAACAGCAGCAGCACCGGCGGGATGAGCACCGCCTTCTCGAAGAAGAGCAGCCCGGCGCACGTCCAGGCGATCCCGGCGAGCGCGTGTCCGGCGCGGCCGGTACGGATCAGCAGCAGCTGGGAGCGGATCGCCATGATCATGGCGATCTGCAGCGGCAGGATGTTGAGCGCCGCCGCGAACCAGGTGCCGGCCTGGAAGTTGGCGGGTGTGAACAGAAAGAGGGTGAACGGGACGAGGATGAGCGGCCTGGCACCGCAGATCAGGCGCAGCAACCGGTAGAGCGCCAGGGCCGCGCCCGCGTACAGCGCCATGATCACGATCGAGACCAGGCCCCAGTCGTAGGCGGAGATCGCCGTCAGGGCCCGGACCAGGGCGAGCGCGCCCGGCATCAGATGGCCGATGTGCACCCGGAACAGGTGGTCCCAGCCGAGGGGCTCGGCCAGCGCCCTGCCGACGAAGACGATGTCGTCCTCGGCGAAATAGGAACGGCTGAGCAGCCACCCCTTGACCGCGAGCCCCGCGAGCAGCAGGAGCAGCGCCGCGACCGTGAGCCCGTGCCGCCGCGCGAACGGACTGTGCACCCAGCCGGGCAGCCGCAGCTCCACCTCCACCTGGCCGCCGCTCATCCGCGTTCACGCTCCGGTCCGGCACCGGCGGCCTTGGGAGGCCACACCCGCTCCATGAAGACATCGGCGGGCTTGGGGGGCCATACCCGCTCCATGAAGACGTCGGCGGACCGAGCGGGGCCGGCGAGCTCGGCCGGCCCCGGCTGCCCCGGACCGGCACCGGCAGGCTCCGGAGCCCGGGGAGGCCTACGGGGACGCAGGCCCCAGAGGACCAGCAGGAGTCCGGCGGCGAGGAAGACAGCGGGCAGCAGGTCACGGACGACGAGGACCCAGCGGGTGAAGGCGCGGACGTCGGAGACCCTGGCGTCGACGTCCTCCTCGGACATCACCAGGTCGGCCCTGAGACTCTCCTTGCGCTCGATGCCGTCGGGGGTACGCAGGCCCTGGCGGTGCCGTTCCTCCACCTTCACGGTCAGGCCGCTCTCCGGCTCGACCCAGAGCGTGCGGGTCACCTGGGCGTAGCGGGAGACGCCGATGGCCCGCCAGGCGGGCAGTCCCAGCACCTTGCCGGGGAACTGCTCGGGGAAGTCCTCGATCTTCACCGGGCCGGCCGTGTAGGTGTAACGGTAGGTCCGCAGACCGTTGATCTGTTCCTGGCGCTCGTAGCGGAGCGGGACGGCCAGCCGGAGCGTCGTGTCGTACATCGGGTACGAGCGCGGCTCGGCGCGGAACGGCAGGCGGAAGGCCAGGCCCGACTGCCGGGCCTCGGGGTCCTCGTCGACATAGCTCTCGCAGCAGTCGACGGCCATCCCGGTACGGCGGTCGAAGGCGGTCCGGCGCTCGTGGTAGTCGATCCTGTCCCCGGCGGCGGTCGTCAGCGAGGTGAACTCCACCCACACCGCCGTGTCGGCGGTCCCGGCTCCCGCGTCCCCGCTCAACGTCGTGGTGGACACCAGCGGGACACCGGTGTGCGAGGTCAGCGTGCCGGTGTCGAAGTAGTCGGCGTCCAGCGCGACCATCCGGTAGGTCCTGCCCTGCTCCAGCGGCAGGACCAGCACGCTCTCGTAGACGTAGAAGCGGAGCAGCGCGGCGAGCGTGAGCAGGAAGGCGCCCGCGCCCGCGAACACCGTCCGGGGGATGCCGGCCCGGGTCACCGGCCCACCACCACCGATTCGGACTCGGGTTCGGGCCGCCGGGCCGTCCCGCGGCGCGACGGCGCGGGCGCCTCGGCCGCAGCGCGATCGGGAAGCCAGGCCGTCAGCCAGGCGAGCGCCAGCAGGCAGAGCACCTGCGGCACCACACCGGTCAGCGGCCCGGTGAGCACCTCGGTCGCGTCGACCCCGCCGTACCGGGTGCCGACGGCGAGCGCGAGACCGGCCAGGCCGGTCGGCACGACCAGTGCCCAGGGCGTGGCCACCGCGCCCGCCAGGCCGGGGAGCACGCCGAGACGGGCGTGCCTGGCCTGGGCCACCGCCCCCAGCCAGGCGAACAGGAGTGCCGCCCCGGTGACGATCGCGACGCCCGCGAAGCCCCCGGTCCACAGGCCGAGAAGCGGGACGAACGGCCAGACCCAGAGCGCCCGGATCGCGACGGGCCCCGCTCCCGGCGACCGGGCAGGCCAGGCGGGGCGGATGAGCGCCAGCGCCACCACCAGCAGCACCAGCGTCCAGCCGCCGACCAGCGCCGTGCGGTAGGCGGAGTCAGGCTCGTAGCGCATGGTCACGACGCCCTGGCCCGAAGGCAGTTCCCACGCCTGCCGCCAGCCGTCCAGCCTGACCGGCTTCAGTTGCCTGCCGTCGAGGTACGCCTGCCAGCCGACGTTGTGGTTCTCGTTGACCACCAGGTAGGAGGGGGCCGTGGTGGAGACCTGGACCCGGCGCTCCCCCTGCCCCCACGCCTGCACGGTGGCGGGCGTGGCCGTGACCGCGCCCCGGGCGCCGTCGTCGGACGTCCGCACCACCATCGACTCGATCCTGAAGGCGTCGCTGGGGGACGCGCTGATCCGTGCCTCCCCTGCGCCCAGTTCGACCGGCTCGCAGGTCCGGTAGCCGAGCGGGCGGCCGTTGACCACGTCGTCCAGCGTGCCGCTGACGATCTCGGTGGCCGCCGGGTTGCCGTTCACGGTGAGCGTGGGACCGTAGCCGCAGGGCAGCCTCAGCGGGAAGGGCTCCAGCGAGCCGAGCGGTTTCACCCCCGGGATGGTGATCTCCGACACCTCGATCGACCGGGACGCCGGGGCGATGAAGCCGATCTCCAGGCGGTCGGCGCGGATCGGCGCGAAGGAGACGCGCCCGTCGGAGCCGACCCAGCCCTGTGCGGTGCGGCCGCCGCCGCGCACGCTCACCTTGATCGGCGGCTGCCCCAGGAACGAGTCGGGGAAGAGGACCATGATCTGCGAGATCGTGGTCTTCTTGCCGAGCTTGACGGTCAGCGTCGGGTGGCGGTCGGTGGTCTGGGCGTACCAGGCCGTGTCCAGGTCGCCGTCCATGGCCGCGCGGCCGAGCACGGCCGGATGGTCGACCAGCGTGGAGGAGGCGCTCACCTGGGGGTAGACGCCCGGGACGGTGGTGAGCAGATGGGCGGAGGCGGGGTCGGTGAGCACCGTCCTGCCGGTGACGACGCGTTCCCCCGCGTCCCGGACCGTGAAGGTGCGGTCGAAGCCGGAGCCGTCCTCGCCGGTGATCTCCAGGGACGGCGAGCAGGTCCAGGTCGCCGAGCCGTGCATGCACGGCGACGCGGACCCCTGGCGGGTCAGCAGCACCGTGCCCGGGTCCCGCTCGCCGTCGGCGGGAACGACGATGCTGCGCGTCGCCCGCACACCGGGAATCGCGACCTCGGTGATGCCGACCCGGGTGCCGACCCGCGACGCGGGCTCCGAGACCAGCTTGGTGACCCGGATCCGCAACCGGGAGGTCTTGCCGGCCGGCGGGTTCAGCAACTGCGGTTCCACCGAGTCCGCGACCGGCACCAGGCGCGTTCCCGCGTCGGTCTCCAGGGCGACCTCCGCCACGGCGGGTCCAAGCCTGCCCCTCTCGAACGCGACAGTGATCTTCGGCATGTCGATGGGCTCGACGAGGCGCACCTCCAGCCACTCCCCGACGGCTCCCTTCCAGCCGTCGGAGCGCCATCCGGTGCGCGGGTCGGCGTCGAGCGCCGCGTACGGCTGCCGCCCGGGGTCGCGCCGGTCGGCGGCCCCGATCCGCGACTCGGCGGAGGAGGCCCGCACGTCGAGAATGCTGGAGTAGCGGGCGGTCGCGGTGGCGGCGGTCCAGGCGGGGTCGGTGAGGTCGCTCTCCCTGCCACGTTCCAGCGGCTGGTCCTCGGTGAGCGTGGCGGTGCCGATCCGGCGCAGGTCGCCGAAGACGATCTCGCGGCGGCGCAGCGTGTCGGTCATCACGGTGTCCTCGGGGGGCGTCTCGCCCGTGCCCGGCTCGTCGCCGACCACCATGGGCCGGTCGTCGTCGAGCAGGTCCTCCTCGGCGAGGGCCAGCGCCGCCTCCGGGGCCCCGGTCACCCTGAGGGTTCCCTCGCGGGGCACCGTGGCGACGAGCGGCGCGGGGTCGGGGACCGCGTAGACCTCCAGTGCCTGGTAGGGCTGCTCGAACCAGCCCGCGGCCGTCGTGCTGGCCCTGGTCCCGAGCTCAGGGCCGAAGGCGGCGACCCGTTCCAGACCGGTGGACTCGGCGATGGTCTCGTGCACCCGCGCGGGCCAGGCGGTGCCCAGGCTCTCCCTGGCCAGGTCGTTGCGGACGAGCAGGTGGCTGACCCCCATCCGGCGCAGCGCCGAGGTGAGTCCCGGCGAGCCCCGGCCGGTGGCGAAGCGCTCGTCCACCGCCTGGACCAGCCTGGCCAGTCCCGGCGACCCCCAGGGGACGTTGGTGTGGGTGGCCCAGCGCACGGTCAGCAGCGACTGCATGGGCTCGTCCATCGGACGGCCCCACAGGTACTCGCCCCGGCGCGATCCGGGGGCGGCCAGCACCATGCCGTCCCCGGCGTTCCGGTTCAGCCAGGTCGCGGCCTCCCGCCAGTAGGCGGGCACGTCCTCGAACGCGCCGGCCGGGGTCGTGCCCGCGGTGGCGACGGGCGACGCGCCGAGTGCGACGAGGACCGCGGACGCCGCGAGGACGGGCCTGCGCCACCGCACCGGACCGGCCAGTGGCAGGGCGGCCAGGCCGAGGGCGAGCGGGAGCCGCAGCAGCGCGTCGAACTTGTGCAGGTTGCGGAAGGGCGCGAGAGGGCCGTCCAGCAGTGCCCGCACCTGCTCGGTCCACGGGTGGGCGAGCACGTCGGCGTGGCCGGCGGAGACGATCACGACCCCGGCCAGCAGGCTGATCGCGAGGAATCCCCGCTCCGGAGTGGCGCGGGCGGTGATCCCGGCCAGGCCGAGCCCGGCGACCAGCGCGGTCAGCGCGATCATCACGGGTCCCGTCGCCTGCTCGAACGCCGCGGGCAGGAACGCCGCCCCGTCGACCGGCAGGAACGCGATCCAGCCCGAGGTGCCGCGCAGGACGTTGATCAGCGAGGTGACGTACGTGGTGGCGTCGGCGGTCTCGATGAAGGGCAGGAAGGAGAAGATGTAGCGGCCCATCACCAGCAGGGGCAGCAGCCACCACATCGACACCGCGCCCACACAACCCAGCCACCACAGCAGCAGGTGCCTCCGGCGGGGGCCGCGCTCACGGGTCAGCAGGTACAGCAACGGCACGACCAGCACGGCGAGCACGGCCACGGCGTTGATCCCGCCGGCGAACAGGAAGGCCAGCGCCGACAGGGCCGCCGCCCTGCGCGGGCTCGCCCGCTGTCTGGCACCGTGCACGAGCGGCAGCAGGATCCAGGGCAGCACCGCGCTCGGCTGGAACTCCGAGGAGTTGACCCCGATCAGCGTGACGGCGTGCGGCGCCAGGGCGTAGGCGAGCCCGGCCAGTACGCGGGTGGCGGGGGTGCCGATGTCCATCGCGCGGGCCACCCGCTCGACGCCGACGAACGCGGCGCACAGCACCAGGGTCATCCACAGGCGCTGGATGTTCCAGGGGGGCATGTCCAGCGCCTCGAAGAGGGCGTAGAACGGGCCCATCGGGAACAGGTAGCCGTGCGCCTGGTTCTGCAGGTGACCGAAGAACGCGCCGTCCCACAGGTGCATCGCCCGGGCGAGGAAGCCGAGGGGGTTGAGCGCCATGTCGAGCTTGGTCTCGGAGATGACCTGGCCGGGCGAGGTGTTGAACGCGATGGCCCCGAGCAGGAGGCAGCCGGCCAGCAGGTGCAGCCGGTGTCGAAGCCGGGCGGGCCCGGTGTCCGTGCTGTCAGGGGTCAATGCGGTGCTCAAATGGGGTCGGTCTCACCCATGGCGAGATGGAGGTCGGGGGTCCTGACCGGCGAACTCACAGCGCTCACGGGCTGCTGTCGACGGGCGGCTACGGCGAGCTCTGTGGCGATAAGTCTGGTTATAGTAGCGCCAGTTCTTCCCCAGGTGAACTCGCCTGCCCAGGTCCGGCAGGCCTGCTGGACCGCCGCGCGCCGCACGGGGTCGGTCAGTTCCCCGATCGCCCGGTCCACCGCGTCCGCGAGCGTCTCGCCGTCCCGGACCAGCCAGCCGGTCACCCCATCCTTGATCGAGTCGCGCAGCCCGGCGACGTCGTAGGCGACCGTGGGCACGCCGAAGGCGGCCGCCTCGATCACGGTGAGACCCCAGCCCTCGAACTCCGAGGCGGTCACGTTCAGCAGGGCCGAGCCGAGCACCGCGTTCTTGCCCGGCTCGCTGAGGAATCCGTGCAGGTGCACGCGGTCGGCGACGCCCAGTTCGGCCGCCACCGTCGCGAGGGCGTCGGACTCAGGCCCGCGGCCCACCACGTGTACCCGCAGCCCCGGACAGCTCTCGGCCAGCTCGGCCGCCAGGCCGACGACGCGGTCGACCCGCTTGTGGCCGACCAACCGGCCCAGGTAGACCACGGCGGGGTCGCCGGGCAGGGGATGCCGCGCGACCGAGCGGGCCACCGGGCTGCCGTTGGGGACGACCTGGATCGGGGCCAGCCAGCGCAGCCTGGCACGGAGGTCCGTCCTGGAGGACTCGGAAACCGTGATCGTGGTGCGGCGGCGGTAGAGCAGCCGGGCCACCGGCCCCTCGATGAAGCAGCCGATCCTGGCCAGCCAGGAGGGCAGGAAGGCGTGGAACTGCCGATCGTGCACGTGATGCACCAGGCAGATCACCGTGGTGCGGCGCCGTACCACGAGGGGGGAGAAGAACGGGATGCCGTTCATCGAGTCGATGACCACGTCGAAGCGGCGGCGGTGCAGCAAGAGCCAGAGCGGCACGAGCAGGTAGACGAGGTAGCGGTTGCCCATCCTGCGCAGCTCGACGCCGTTGCGCCGCTCGGCCCTGGTCTGGCCGGGCTCACGGCCGGTCACGAAGTGGACCAGGGCCCCCTGGGCGATCAGATAGCGGCTGACCTGCCAGGCGTACTCCTCGGCGCCGCCGGCCGCCGACTGCTGTGGCTCGCGAAAGTTCAGCACCGCCACCCGAACCCCGTGCAGGGACGCCTCGGGGGTCTCGGTGACCTCCATGCTCAGGTTGGGCCACGACGGGTTGAACAGACGGGATCCGGCGTTCACGTTCCCGCCGGAAAAGGCCACGGTGTCGGCCACACTGTCTCCTCGGTCCTCTACGGCGACGCGCGCCCGACTCGGGGCACGGCGGAGCCACGCTCCGTACTGTCCATTGGTGTTCAGCCTGAGCGGCTGGGAGAAAACCGCGTCCGAGGGGCCCTTGTCCGGCCCCTCGGATCACCTGTCGCCGTAGTTGTACAGGGGCCGGTTGGGCGGCTCCGGGGTGGGGGCGGCCACGTTCACCACTGCCACGGAGGCACCCACCGCAAGCACCGTGCCAACGGCCAAGGCTGCGATCACTCGTAACACTGAGCTCTCCCTCCAGAATCCGGACAGTGTGCCGAGAGTAGAACGTGATTCATCTCATAAGCCATAGCTTTGGTGAAAATGTGACAAATAAAGTTACCCTCGGGTAGTGCGGAGGTCCGGGGATACGCCCAGCTCAGGAAGGTGCGTCGAGGCGCAACAACCGGAGTTCGGACCCATGGAAGACGGTCGCGGAACCGCGGAACGGGTCGTCGCCCCCCGGGATTTGGAACGGGTTGTCGCCCCCATAAATAAGAACATAACGGACATTCAGCCCTGCCAGTGCCGCCATCCGCCCGCCCGGCTCGACGCCCAGCGCCGCCGCCACCTCGGCGGAAGCCGGATCCTCCGCCGCGACCCGCAGTCTGCCTCCGCCGGGCAGCCCCACCAGCAGCGCGTCGTTCCAGAGCACCCGGCGCCGGAACATCTTGGTCGCGGGGTCGAGGATCACCCGATCACCGTTCCAGCCGAACGCCCGGTGCGCCCCCCACGGCAGCGAGAGCAACGCCCCCGGCGCGGGATCGGCGTTCACGATCGCCTGGACCTTTCGCCACTCGTCCGGGTAGTCCACCGCCGACAGCCTGCCGAACGCGCCGAGGGCGAAGGTGGGCAGGACCAGGACCGGGGTGGCCACCGCGACGGCCGCGACGGCACGCGAGTTCCAGCGCGCGACGACCGCGGCCAGGCCCACCGCCTGCAACAGGACGAACGGGGCGAGGTACAGCTGCCCGTCACGGAGCGGCCCGAACCCGGGCCACCAGCCGATCAGGCCGCCCAGCACGCCGGGGGCGAAGGCCCCCACCAGCGCCACCGCCAGCCCGGCCACCGCCGCCACCGCCAGCCCCGCCCGGTACGGCTCCGCCGCCCCGGCGCCGTGGCGCGCCGGCGAGCCCGGCAGGCGAGCGAACCCCCAGACGGCGACCGCGGCGAGCAGCAGCCGTACGATCGCCGACCACCAGGTCTCCTGGCCGGGCAGGACGGCATGGGCGTTCCAGATCCCGCCCAGCGAGAGCAGGCTGCCGACCGTACCCAGTGGGCCGTCGGCCCTGGCCGCGAACGCCCAGGCCCCGGCCGGATCGGTCACGGCCCGGCTGCTCAGGGCGGGCACCAGCCAGGGCAGGCTCAGCACCGCCATGACCAGCGTGACCTCCAGCACCCGCCGGACCCGCACCCTCCTGGCGGGCGTCGCGGACCTTCCATCGGCTGTCGCCGGCCCTGTCGCCGACGCTGTCACCGGCCCTGTCACCGGCGCTGTCGCCGGCCCTGTCACCGGCGCTGTCGCCGCCGTCGCGAGCAGGGCGGGCGCGGCGACCAGCATCGCCTGGAATCCGCCCACCGCCGCCGGGAGCAGCGCGGCGACCAGCCGCGACCGCCCGCCGAGCGCCACCGCGCGCACCGCCCAGGGAAGTCCCGCGACTCCCAGCAGCAGTGCCCACTGGCCGAGCAGCAGCCGCTGGGCGAGGTAGGCGTTCCAGCTGTAGAAGGCCGCCGCCGCCAGGCGGGGCCCCAGCCTCCGGGAGGGCGCCAGCGCGGCCGCGCCGGACGCGGCCAGCACGAAGATCCCCAGTAGCACGACCTTCTGGAGCACCTGTTCGGGGACGACCCGGGAGAGGAGCGCGACCACCAGGTCACTGGGCACCGCCCGGGGAAACCCCTCCCCGGGCAGCACCGGCGGCGGGTCGGGCACGAACACCATGTCGTACCTGAGCACGAATCCCGGTCCCAGAGCGGGCCCGAGAGCGAGCAGCCCGAACAGCAGGCCGAGCAGGGCAGGCGCGAACCGCTTCGCCGTCTCGCCCCACTCGCCGCCCATGCTGACCGACTTTATGTGCTTGCTCCGGATATACATGCATATATCCGGAGCTGTGGACTACTTACCCGGCTCGGGATCGCGGGGCAGGCCGAGCATGCGCTCGCCGATGATGTTGAGCTGCACCTCGGTGGTGCCGCCGTAGATCGTCATGGCGCGGGTGGCGAGCACGGCGCGGTTCCAGTAACCGGCGTCGCCGAGCTTCATGTCGGCGGCGACGACGGCCGAGGGGCCGAGCAGCGAGACCGCGCACTCCGAGACGTGCTGGGCATGCGAGGTGGACAGCAGCTTGCGGACCGAGGCGTCGGCACCGGGCTCGGCGCCGGTCAGCTGCTTCAGGGTCACCCGCAGGCCGAGGGCGGCGATCGAGTGCCCCTCGCAGACGACCCGCGCCACCTCCTGGCGCTCGGCGGCGGTCAGCTCCCGGCCGAGGCGCCCGGCCAGGCCGAGCAGGTCCGGAACGGACGCGCCGGTGCCGCCCGAACCCCCCGAGAGCGAGACCCGCTCGTTGGACAGGGTGTTCCTGGCGACCTTCCAGCCCTGGCCCACCTCGCCGACGACCAGCTCGTCCGGGACGAACACGTCGTCGAGGAAGACCTCGTTGAACAGGTTCTCGCCGGTCATCTCGGTGAGCGGCCTGACGGTGACGCCGGCCCCCTTCATGTCGACGAGGAAGTAGGTGATGCCCTCGTGCTTGGAACCCTCCGAGGAGTTGCGGGCGATGCAGATGCCCCACTCGGCGACGTGCGCCACCGAGGTCCAGATCTTCTGGCCGTTGAGCCGCCAGCCGCCCTCGACCTTCTCGGCCTTCATCTGCAGGGACGCGAGGTCGGAGCCAGCGCCGGGCTCGGAGAAGAGCTGGCACCAGATCATCTCGCCGCTCAGCGTGGGCGGCAGGAAGCGCTCCTGCTGCTCGGGGGTGCCGTACGCGGCGATCGACGGCACCACCCAGGCACCGATGATCATCTGGGGCAGCTTGACCCCGGCGGCCTTGAGCTCCTGGAAGATGAGAACCTGCTCCAGCGGCTTGGCGTCGCGGCCCCACGGCCTGGGCAGGTGCGGCATGACGTAGCCGGCCTCGGCCAACGCCCGCTTCTGCTCCCTGCCCTCCAGCGCGGCGAAGGCGGCGACCTCGGCCCGGATGCTCTCGCGCAGCTCGGCGGCCTCCTCGGGCAGCTCGATCTCCAGCTCCCTGCTCACCCCGTTCAGCGCCAGCTCGGCGACCGCCTCGGCCCACTCCGCCGAGGAGCCGAGCAGGGCGCGCAGGGTCAGCGCGCGGCGGTAGTACAGATGGGCGTCGTGCTCATAGGTGTAGCCGATGCCGCCGAAGATCTGCACGGCGTCCTTGGCGCAGAGCACAGCCGCGTCGGGGGCGACCACGCCCGCGATCGCGGTGGCGTAGGCCAGCTCGTCCGCCGGGACGTCGCCACCGTCCGCGGCACGGGCGGCGTCCCACACCGTCGCGCGGGCCTGCTCCAGGGCGACGAGCATCCGGGCGGCCTTGTGCTTGACCCCCTGGAACTGCCCGATCGGACGGCCGAACTGCACGCGGACCTTGGCGTACTCCGCGGCCGCGGTCACGCACCACGAGGCGACGCCCGCCGCCTCGGCCCCGAGCAGGATCACTGCCAGGTTGTGGACCGCGGAGGCCTGCAGCCCGTCGAGAACCCGCCCGGCCGGTACGGTGACCGCGTCCAGCTCGACCTTGGCCACGCCCCGGGTGAGGTCGAGCGAGCCGACCGGCGTCACGGTCGCCGCGGAGGCGTCCACCGCGACCCACTCCTCGCCGCGGTCCGTGCTCACCGGGAGCACCAGGACGTCGGCCAGCGCGCCGCCCAGCACCAGATCCACGGTGCCGCCGATCGTCAGGGTGCCGTCCTCGCCTCGGGTACCGGTGATCGAGGAGAACGGCGCGACCGCACCGGTCAGCGTGCCGTCGGCGAGGCCGGGCAGCAGCTCGCCGTGCGCCTTGCCGTCGGAGGCGAGGATCGCGGCGCTGGCGAGCACGGTGGGAACGTAGGGCCCGGGGGCGACGCGCTCGCCGAGGGCCTCGACGGCGACGGCGGTCTCCAGCAGGCCGTAGCCGCTGCCGCCGTGCTCCTCGGGGATGTGCAGGCCGAGCAGGCCCTGGTCGGCCAGTCCCGGCCAGAAGCCGGGGCGCTCCTCACCCTCGGCCGCGATGACGGCACGCACGACCTCGGACGGGATGTTGCGCTCCGCCCACCCGGTCACCGATTCCCGGAGCGCCTCGTGCTCCTCGCTCAATCCGATCGCCATGACAGCCTCCAGACGCGATTCAATGCCAGAACCATATTCTAGAAGGTGCTTCCATCACAACGCGCGACCCCTCTTCCCCGGGTACGCCGCCCCCTTGCCGTCGCAGCCCACCGGTGACCGCGGAAGGCCCGGCTCTCACCGAACGGGCATGGCCGCAGGAGTGCGTCAGAGAGCGCGGACGCTCGCCACCACGGGGGCGATGTCGGCCCAGAGCCGCTTGCGCGTGTCGGGCACGGTCACGAAGAGCACCGAGGGCTTGCGGCGGCCGATGTCGATCACCGCGAGCGCCGCCTGGGAGGAATGCTCCTTGCCCTTGACCTCGTAGGTCACCCGGTAGGCGAGCACCCACCCCTTGCCGGTGGCCAGGCGCTGCGAGGCGGTCCAGGTGACCTTGCCTCCCTCGGGGTGGTGGTTGCGGATCGTCCACTTCACCGCGCTCAACGCCGCCTTGCGGTAGTCGGCGTCGCTCTTGAGCGGCTTGACCGGGGTGGCACCGGGCAGGGGTCCCGAGGCGATGACCGTGCGCGGCAGCCCGGCCGAGCCGACCTGCTGGCCGGCGGAGAACGACGGCACGGCCTTGGCGGCCCACGGCTTGCCCAGGCTGGCATAGGTCACCGCGGATTTGGCATCGGTCACCGCGCCCAGCACCACGCTCGGCGTGCCCGGCAGCGCCTTCAGCGCCGTCGCGTCCGGCAGGGCGGGCAGCGTGATCGGAGACACGGTCGGCGAGGGCTGCACCGTGGGCGCCACGCTCTGGCGGACCCCCACCGGGTCCGAGGGCTCGTCGCCGGAGAAGAGCATGAAGATCAGAACCACGATGACGCCGGTGATGACGGCGGCACCCAGGCTGTAGGCGACCCGGATCGGGATGTCGCCGATCCGCATCAGCAGGCCGTCGGACTTCCGTCCCGCTCCGCTCGGCCCGCCGGGCCGGACCCGCCCGGCCGGTTGACCCTGCGCACCCGGCTCGCCGAACACGCCGGGCCGCTGTGACGCGCCGGGCCACCCCGTCGCGACGCCGCCGTCCGCCCTGTCTCCCGTGCCCGCCCGACCGGACGCGCCCGTCTGACCGGACGTGTCCGTCCGACCGGAAGCACCTGTCTGACCGGACGTGCCCGTCCGACCGGAAGCACCGGCCCTGTCGGGACGCCAGGGGCCCGCGGAGCCGCCTATCCGCCTGACCGGGATCGTCCCGAGTCCACCGGACTCGCGCACCCGGTCGGTCTCCGCCCCCGGATCGTCCGCCCCGTCACCGGAAGTCGCGTCGGAACGGCCGGAATCGGGCGGCGGCGAGTGGGGGAACGATCCAGGCGGCGTTGGTCTGGAGACCAACACGGTCTCCTCACCGTCTCCGATGGGAAATCTTCTGGGCACCCGAGGGCTGATGACCGAACCGTCTTCAGCGGGAATGGCGGGAATGGGAGCCGTGGGCGCGTCATATGAGGGGATATATCTCTCGTTAGAGCGCCCGGAGGAGTTACCGCCGACGTCCGCCATACGCGTCAGGGTATGTCACCTGGGAAAGATTCGACGCATCGTCGTTTATTACGCTTCGGCCACGGGATGTGCATCAGCCCAGGTAACCGCCTTTCCCCTTCCATGAACAGAATGTCGTTCTGTATGGTCGCGGCTATGAGGGGCTTCTACGAGATCGCAACGGCCGATCCCGGACGTGTCGCCGTCGTCGCGGGCGACAGCATGACCTACGGCGAGCTGCACGATCGGGTCAACCAGGTCTCGTACGGCCTTCTGGCGCGCGGTACCCGGCCCGGCGACACGGTCGTGACGGTCCTGCCCAACGGGATCGACGCGATCACGATGATGCTCGCGACGTACCAGATCGGCGCCTATCACATCCCGGTGAACTGGCACTACACCGCCGAGGAGATCGGCTACATCATCACCGACTGCGCCGCGCGGGTGGTGGTCGGCTCCGAGCGGTACGGGCACGCCGTGCCGGGCGGGTTCGTGGAGACCGGCGCCCTCGCCGAGGGGCAGCCGACCACCCCGCCCGAGGGACGCAGGGCCGGGTCGATGATGCTCTACACCTCGGGCACCACCGGCAGGCCCAAGGGCGTACGGCGGCGGCTGATCGAGTTGACCCCGGAAGGCCTCCACCCGATCCTGATGCGCAAGAGCTGGCGGCACTTCGGGCTCGAATCCGGCGGGGTGCACCTACTACTGTCGCAGCTCTACCACTCCGCGCCGTACGGGCAGACGATGATGGCCCTGCACTTCGGCCACACGGTGGTGGTGACCGAGCGGTTCGACGCCGCGGAGACACTGGCGCTCATCGAGCGGCACCGGGTGACCAACGCCTTCATGGTGCCGACCATGTTCCACCGGCTGCTGGCCCTGCCCGCCTCCGTAAGAACAAAGCACGATTTATCGTCGTTAACACGTCTCTTTCACGGCGCCGCCCCCTGCCCGCCCGCCACCAAGCAGGCGATGATCGACTGGCTCGGCCCCGTGCTGTGGGAGTACTACGGCTCGACCGAGGCCGCCGTGGTCACCATGGTCTCCTCGGCGGAGTGGCTCCAGCGGCCCGGCACGGTCGGCCGGGCCATCGACGGCATGGAGTTCACCGTCGTCGGCGACGACGGTGACGAACTCCCGCCCGGCGAGCCGGGCCTGGTCTACATCGGCGGCATCAACCGCTTCGAATACCACCAGGACCCGTCCAAGACCGCCTCGGCGATGCGCGGTCACCTCTACACCCCCGGCGACATCGGCTATCTGGACACCGACGGCTACCTGTTCCTCTGCGACCGGCGCACCGACCTGATCATCTCCGGCGGGGTCAACATCTACCCCGCCGAGATCGAGGCGGTACTCCAGGAACACCCCTCGGTGGCGGACGTCGCCGTGATCGGCGTACCCGACCCCGAATGGGGCCAGCGCGTCGTCGCGCTGGTCCAGCCCTCGGCGGACGCCGTGCCCGGCGCGGACCTCACCGGCGAGTTGCTGGCCCACTGCGCGGCCCGGCTGGCACGCCTCAAGCACCCCCGGGTGATCGAATATCGCGACCGGCTGCCGCGCACCCCCACCGGCAAGCTCAGCCGCAGCGGCCTTCGCGAGACGTATCTTCCTGCCTGAGCTGGGAAGATACCCATGCATGGGACGATCAAAGACAGGCGTCGCGTTGCTTGCGACCGCCGTCATGACGCTCGCGGGCTGCGGCCAGGACATGAGTCTGCAACCCCCCGGGGCGGTCGGCTCACCCAGCGTCTCAGCGAGCACCTCCCCCGGTGCCTCCCGCGGAGGCACCACGGGAGGCTCACCCGGGGCCACACCGGCTCCCGGAAGCGGCCCCGGTTCCCTGGAGGCCGCCTACGAGCAGATCATCACCAAGGTGCTGCCGTCCATCGTGCAGATCACCACAAGGGAGAGCCTCGGCTCCGGGGTCGTGTACGACACCGCCGGGCACATCATCACCAACGCCCACGTGGTCGGGGGCAGCAAGCGGTTCGAGGTCACGCTCGCCACCGGGGGCACCCCCCGGACGGCCAGACTGATCAGCTCGTTCGAGCTGGGCGACCTGGCCGTGATCAAGGTGGACGACCCGACCGGGCTGAAGCCCGCCGTCTTCGGCGACTCCGCAGGGCTGCGGGTCGGCCAGATCGTGCTGGCCATGGGAAACCCGCTGGGCCTGTCCGGCAGTGTCACCAACGGGATCATCTCGGCGCTCGGCCGCACCGTCAACGAACCCTCGAACGAGACCTCGCCCGGGGCGACGATCAGCGGGGCCATCCAGACCTCCGCGCCGATCAATCCGGGCAACAGCGGCGGCGCCCTGGTCAACCTCGCGGGCGAGGTCATCGGCGTGCCGACCCTGACCGCCGTCAATCCCGAACTCGGCAACGCCCAGGCCGCGGGCATCGGCTTCGCGATCCCCTCCAACACCGTCAAGGACATCGCCACGCAGATCATCAGGGACGGCAAGGTCACCAACACCCACCGGGCCGCGCTCGGCGTCGTGGTACGGACCGTGATCGACATGAGCGGGGAGCCCGCGGGCGTCAGCGTCGTACGGGTGCTGAAGAACAGCGGCGCGCAGCGGGCGGGACTCAAGGCCGGAGACCTGATCATCTCGATCAACGGCACGCCCACCCCGTCGACCCAGGACCTGTCGACGGTCCTGTCGTCCCTCAAGCCCGGCGAGGACGCGAAGGTCGAGATCCTGCGCCCCGACGGCTCAAGGACCACCCTCTCCGTTCCCCTTGAGGAGCTGCACGGGAGCTGAGCCGGGGCGGGACCGGGCTCAGTAGGGCAGGACGCGATCGCTGAAGGACTTGGCCACGAAGGGCGCCTTGAACTTGGGGAAGGCGATCGTCTTCGCGTCGCCGTCGGAGGTGTAACGCTCGTCGGCGTTCGCCTTCAACCAGTCGAGCCAGGCCACGGAGCAGAACTTGGCGCAGTCGCCCGTCTTGTCCATCGAGCGGATGCGCGGGATGCCGAGCGGGTCGAACTTCTTGTTGAACGGCGACAGCGCGGGGGTGTAGCCGGCGAGGAACACACCGCCGTAGTTGTAGGAGACATCACCCGAGGAGCCCTTGAGGCCCCACTCCTTGGTGTCGGGCTGGTTGCCGTACGGCAGCGCCAGCGTGACCGGGGGCGTCTTGATCAGCCCGGTGATGAGCCGGTGGCCCGCCGCCACCTCCGCGTTCACCGCCTTCTTCTCCTTGCCCCGCAGGTTGAGGTGGTCGCGGGTGTGGTTGCCGATGTCGAAGCCCTTGTCGGTGAGCCAGAGGAGCATCTGCGCCCCCTCCTCGGGCGTCTGCTTGCCGAACATGTCGCGCGTGACATAGAACGTGCCGACCGGGCGGAAGCCGGGGTGGGCCTTGGCGACGCTCTGCAGGATCGCGACCGCGGTGTTCGGCCGGGGGACGCCCGTCCCGTCCAGCTCGAACTGCGAGGGTGAGGAGTCGTCGAAGGTGAGGACGACGGGATGCTTGCCCGCCGGGATGTCGATGCGCCCGGTGACGAACTCGGCCGCGGTGACGGGCACGTAGTCCTCCCTGGCCAGCCGCTCCAGCTCGGTGCGGAACTGTTTGGGAGTGCGGTCGTCCTGGGTCGCGGGCTTGTCGACCACCCGGTGGTACATGAGAACGGGGACCTGACCGAGCTCGTTGGCCTTGACCTTGGCGGCGGCCGCCGTCCTGGTCTTGAGGAGGTTGGCCTGCGAGGCCGCCGCGGCGGCCGACGCCTTGGCCGCGGCGGCCAGCTTCGCCTTCTGCTCGTCGGCCTCGTCCTGTCCCGATCCGCATCCGGCCAGCACGACTCCTGCCGCGACGACCACCACACCGGCCCTGCCTATTCTGAGACGGCCCATCGAATCCTCCAAGCGCGCTGACGATACGCTTCTCATCCCCCTCTGACCTGCGGGTTGACCTCCGCCACTGGCAAAGGTTCGCCGGAGCCACTTTTCGGCGACATCGCGCGGGCCCTGCCCTTTCCGCGTCGCACCGGCCCCGCCCAGCAGGGGCGTCCGCCGCGGGAAATCGATCGGCAGCGGGATTCTCACCCGGTGTGGAAGCCGCGGGTGACAGGCGTCGTCCGGTATTTAGCGGTGTTACCGATGACTCATTTTGTTGACCATTATTCAATAATTCAGTCACGCTACCGTTGACCTCCCGCTATTTCGCGCCTACCGTCCGGGCATCCGAGCGGGATCCGGACGGCATCGCAAGGAGGAGAGATGGCGGAGCGGCTGAGGGGCCGCGGGCTTCTCGGCGAGATGGCGGCCGAGTTCACCGGCACCATGGTGCTGATCCTGTTCGGGGTCGCGGTGGTGGCCCAGGTCGTGGCGGCCGGGGTCGGCGACCACGACAGCATCGCCTGGGCATGGGGGCTCGGGGTGACGCTGGGCGTCTACGTCTCGGCGCGCACCAGTGGCGCCCACATCAACCCCGCCGTCACCGTCGCGCTGGCCGCTTTCAAGGGCTTCTCCTGGCACAAGGTCCTGCCGTACTGCCTGGCGCAGACCGCGGGCGCGTTCGTGGCGGCGCTCATCGTCCGCTTCAACTACGGCGAGGTGCTGGAGAAGGCCGACCCCGGGCTCACCATCAAGACCCAGGGCGTCTTCTCGACCCTGCCGGGCAACGGTTCCCTGCCCGTCGGCACCTGGGGCGCCTTCCGCGACCAGGTGATCGGCACCGCCATCCTGCTCCTGCTCGTCTTCGCCCTCTCCGACACGCGCAACACGGCACCCATGGCCAACCTCGCCCCCTTCGTGATCGGCCTGGTGGTCGTGGCCATCGGCATGGCCTGGGGCAGCAACGCCGGCTACGCCATCAACCCCGCCCGCGACTTCGGACCGCGGCTCGCCTCGTTCCTGACCGGGTACGAGACCGCCTGGCAGGACCAGTACGGGCAGCTCTACTTCTGGGTGCCGATCGTGGCGCCCCTCATCGGGGGGCTGATCGGGGCGTTCCTCTACGAGATCCTGGTGGCCAGATTCCTTCCTTCCGAGGAGACCGGCCCCGAGGTGGGGCGCGTAACGCCCGAAGACCCGCGCCACCCCTGAACGGGCGCGCGGCGACCGCGGGTAGGAACAGCAGCAGATCCCCGGAGAGTCTCACCAAGGAGGCACCACGCAATGCCTGACTTCGTCGGAGCGGTCGACCAGGGCACGACGAGCACCCGTTTCATGATCTTCGATCACGGCGGCAACGAGATCGCCCGGCACCAGCTCGAACACGAGCAGATCCTGCCGCGGGCGGGGTGGGTCGAGCACAACCCCACGGAGATCTGGGAGCGCACCAGGGCCGTGATCGAGACGGCGCTGAACAGGGCGGGCCTGGTCGCCGCCGACCTCGCCGCGCTCGGCATCACCAACCAGCGCGAGACCACGGTGGTCTGGAACCGGACCACCGGACGCCCGTACCACAACGCGATCGTCTGGCAGGACACCCGCACCGACCGGATCGCCTCGGCCCTGGACCGCGACGGCAGGGGCGACGTCATCCGTCACAGGGCGGGCCTCCCCCCGGCGACGTACTTCTCCGGCGGCAAGATCCAGTGGATCCTGGAGAACGTGGACGGGGTACGCGAGGCGGCCGAGGCCGGAGAGGCGATCTTCGGCAACACCGACACCTGGCTGCTGTGGAATCTCACCGGCGGTACCGACGGCGGCGTGCACGTCACCGACCCCACCAACGCCAGCCGCACGATGCTGATGGACCTGGAGACCCTCGACTGGGACGACGAGCTGCTGTCGTTCTTCGGCATCCCCCGCCGGATGCTGCCGGCCATCGCCCCCTCCTCCCACCCCGGTCTGTACGGCACCACCAGGAGGGGCGGCCCGCTACGTGGCGAGGTCCCGCTCTCCGGTGACCTGGGCGACCAGCAGGCCGCCACCGTCGGACAGGTCTGCTTCGAGGTGGGCGAGGCCAAGAACACCTACGGCACCGGCAACTTCCTGCTGCTCAACACCGGCACCGAGCTGGTCCGCTCGAAACACGGCCTGCTCACCACCGTCTGCTACCGCTTCGGTGAGGAGCCGCCGGTGTACGCGCTGGAGGGTTCCATAGCCGTGACCGGCTCCGCCGTGCAGTGGCTCCGCGACCAGCTCGGCATCATCTCGGGGGCGGCGCAGAGCGAGTCGCTCGCCCGGCAGGTCGAGGACAACGGCGGCGTCTACTTCGTGCCCGCCTTCTCTGGCCTCTTCGCGCCGTACTGGCGGTCGGACGCCCGGGGCGCGATCGTCGGCCTGTCGCGCTTCAACAACAACGCCCACCTCGCGCGGGCCACCCTGGAGGCGATCTGCTACCAGAGCCGCGACGTGGTCGAGGCGATGCGGCAGGACTCCGGCGTCACCCTCGACGTCCTGCGGGTCGACGGCGGCGTCACCGCCAACAACCTGTGCATGCAGATCCAGGCCGACCTGCTCGGCGTACCCGTCTCCAGGCCCGTGGTGGCCGAGACGACCGCGCTGGGGGCCGCCTACGCGGCGGGGCTGGCCGTCGGCTTCTGGAAGTCGAAGGACGAGCTCAAACAGAACTGGCAGGAGGGCCGCCGCTGGGAGCCGCAGTGGTCCGAGGAGCAGCGGGCCGTCGGCTACGCCGGCTGGAAGAAAGCAGTCGAACGCACCCTCAACTGGGTCGACGTGTCCTGAACGCCCCGCTTCGCACGCTCCGCCGCGCCGCCGCTTCGCATCGAGAGCTCGCTCACCATCTAGGCCCGGGAGAACCACCGCCGAGTGCGAAGGGAACCCCGGCGCGCGAGTCCGCCACATCCGGCGGCCGCGCTCCCGACGAGGACGAGATCACCGTGCTGACAGCGGACGTCCCGCATGAACGAAGGCCCGCATGAACGAAGGGCGGTCGGGGCGGCGAGGTCGCCGC